>PUKV01000128.1 GCA_003550645.1 Syntrophomonadaceae bacterium
ATGCTCATACGGGGCGCACATAAAACGGCTGCCCTTTTAAAACTCAAGGCAGCCGCTATGAATAAGTGGGACAAGGGGACAGGTTTCCTTATCTCACCTACCAGCGTATTAATGCAGGTCTGTCCCTGCTTTTTTACTCCAGCCGAGCCACTGCGATTTTTGCCGTAAAGCTCTGCGAGAACCGCTAGCATCGTTGATTGTTTCTGCTATTCCCGGCAAACAAACTGCTTATTCAGCAGGCCCGGTTATTCCTTAATATTATCAACATACTTGTTCAGTTCTACTTCAGTTTTTTCATCCAGGGGCGGGTCCTGGTAGTTTTCGAGAACCTGCTGATAATATTCTGTAGCCTTCTCTGCGGCATTGCTATAATCGCCGGGAGCCTTATAGTTTGACCTGTTGCTAACAAGAGGGATCCGCGTCTCTCTCATATGCCTGAAAGTGTGCTCATCAGCCATATAATGGCCCCCGCTGCCGTGTTTGAGGATGGTATCCACGGCAAGATATTCATCATTAACAACAATTGGCCTGGTGTATTCTTTGATCATGCCGATGATTTCATCGTCAATAATGAATTTTTCATAGGACATAGTCATATAATTTTCAAGCATCCCGGCAGAATGAAGCATAAAATTAATCCCGCTGAAAACACAGTTCATAGCCACCATCATGGATTCAAACCCGCTCTGGGCATCGGGAGAAATCGAATCGGTTACCGACCCGCCACCCCGGGAAGGAAGCCCGTAGTAACGGCCCATCTGGGCTATGACACAAAACATTTTTGTCGACTCCGGACTGCCAATTGCCAGGTCACCCGTTCTTAAATCAACTACACTGGAAGATGAGCCAAAGACTACCGGCGTACCAGGGTTGATTAACTGGGCTAAAACTACTCCTGATAATATTTCAGCAGTCTGTTGTACCAGGGAACCGGCAAGCGTTACAGGTGCTGTGGTCCCATTCATGGCCAGGGCGGAAATAAGCACCGGCTGGTTATTCTGCGCATAAACCATCAGCGCTTCAACCATGCGCCGGTCAAACTGCAGCGGGCTTTGAGTATTGATCAGCGATATAAGGCAGGGGTAATTGCGCACTTTATGCATCCCGCCAAAGAGAATCGCAGCCATTTCAATGCTTTCACGGGCCTTTTTCTCACCCAGGGCGCTGCCCATAAGGCATTTGTCAGTATGCTTGACTCCAGCCTGAAACATTTTTGCATGCCTGAGATAATCCGGGATATCATTGGGTTCAACTAACACCCCACCTGCAACGTCAAAATTATTACTGTAGCCGCATAGTTTAGTAAAAGCCAGGTAATCCTCATAAGTTGAAGCTTTCCTTTTATTGCTGGCATAATCCATTACATAGGGAGACCCGTACCCGGGGGCATTTACCACGTTTTGCCCGCCGATTATAGCATTTTTTTCCGGGTTTCTGGCATGGAGAGTAAATTCAGAAGGGGCTTGAGCCACCTGTTCCACTACCAGTTCCCGGGGTATAAATACGTTGTCTCCCCGGACTTTTGCCCCTGCTTTTTGCAGTATATTCCTGGCTTCCCGGGAAAAGAACTCGACACCATCACCTTCCAGCACAGTCATCGCACCAAGGTGAATCTGGTCTAGTTGTTCTCGTTTCAAGTAATTGATTGGTTCAAACTCACGGATTATCAACTATTTCATCCTTCTTTCTTAAAACCTTTTAATCTTTTTTGTTAAAGAAATATGCTTATAATCAGAAGTTTTATTAACTTATACCAGCTTATCGGCCCGGGCTGCTTTCAGGTACTTCATGGCATACGGGTCGAGGTTTAAGATCACTTCTGCGGCCTTAACCAGGCTCATTTTCTTCTGGTCCAGGGGATCGACGATGGCTGAATCCATGCCTCTGCCCATGGCTAAAACTATAAAGGCCTGGTTGAGCAAAGCCCGGTGCGGCAGACCAAAGGAGATATTACTCAGCCCGCTGGTGATGTGGCAGCCCGATTTTAGTTTGGCAATACTTTCGATAGCATCCAGGGCCTGCGGGCCGTACTCCCCGTTAACGCTGACCGGGTTGATCAAAGGATCGAGGTAAACATTTGACAGCTTTACATCGTCTTTGTCGAGCATATCCAAAAGCTTCTTGGCTTCCTCGAGGCGGTCTTCTGCTGTTTCAGGCATACCTTTATCACTCATGCACAGGGCCACTACTGGAGTGTCAGTGCCCTTCAGCAGGGGAATAACCTGGTCGTAACGCTCTTTCTCAGCGCTGATCGAGTTAATCATGGGCGTGCCTTCATGAACTTTCATCGCTTCTTCGATGGCCTTCGGGTTGGGGCTGTCCAGCGCCAGGGGCTTTTCTACCACTTCCTGCACTATTTTCACCAGCCAGACCAAATATTTCACTTCGTCATGCACATAAGCACCCGAATTAACATCAATATAATCGGCACCGGCTTCTTCCTGCTTCTTGGCCAGCTCCTGGATGTATTTCACATCCTGGTCGTCTATGGCCTGCTTGATCTTTTTACGAGTTGAATTGATTAATTCACCGATAATAATCATTGTTTTTAACTCCTCCTCACTTAAAATTATCCGCTCCAGGCCCTGCCCACGGCAGACACCTCGATTAAACTTTCAATAAATATTTTAGTCTCCATGCTCTGGGTATCATCTTCTGAAAAGGCAGTCATCTTGCTGTAGCGGTCCTGCCTTTCCACTACCATATCAATATCTTTGACCCCACCGGCCGCGGCCTGCTCATTAACATATTTCTGGCCTTCCTTGCAGGCATAATCGATCGCTTCCTCAAAAATCATGAAAAATTCCCTCTTGTGCGGAAGGTGGACCAGGTAACCGCCGCCTTCACCCGGCTTCACCAGGACGCTGATGCGCTCCATCGCTTCCCCGCTGACCGTCCCCACCGCGTTGGCCACGTCGGCATCTTCAGGCATGTACAGCTCGGCATTGAGCTTTTCAGCCAGGCTGGGGAAGTAAGCTTCCACCGGGGCCCCTACGGCCACCAGCGGCAGGCCCAGTTCAAGTCCAAAATCAAAGAGCTTCTTTTTCTTGTTCAATTTTTGTCCCATGGCTTTGCGTAACAGGTTCTGCCGACCATCTTCTTCGTTAAAGGAAAAACCTAAAGCTTCTTCTTCCAGCAACCGGTCCACCGTAACCAGACCCAGCTTGTAGACGGCTTCTTCCAGGACCCGGTCTGTGAATTCTTCAACCCCGGTCCGGTAGCGGGCCGCCAGCATCTCGGTCCCCAGTTCCGCAGCGCGCTTATCCCATAAATCAAGCTCACCCCGCACATGCAAAACATCGCTCGGGGTTAAAGCAGCCCGGTGCACTGAAGCCACGTTGACCAGGCGCTGCCAGGGCAAAAGGTCGATCGCTTTGCCCAGTTTTTTGCTGATATAGTGGAGGGTGTGCGGGCCGTCCTTGATCAAATCAAGGATCTGCTGCTCACTTTCGGTGGGTTTCAGGTAAAAGGGGTCCCTGATGTAGGCCAGGATAAAATTGGGCTGGGTATCCATCATCGAATAGTCCACCGTCTTGATGTCTTCCAGCTCTTTGGTCAGGTAAGGGTACTGCGAGGCGATCCAGGACAGCGGAAACAACCGCTGCGGGCCGATGCTTAAAACGGCGCTTTTCGAAACCTGGACCAGGCTGTCCCCGCCCAGGCCAATGGTGGTAATCTGGGCCGCTTTTACCCTGGTCAGCCAGCCGCCTACTTTAGCGCCTTCCTTGTTCAAAGAAGGGCGCCCGTTTTGCAATACCGCCACATCGGTGGTTGTCCCACCCATGTCCACCACCAGGCCTTCTTTGACCCCGGTCAGGGTCAAAGCGCCGATGATGCTCGCCGCGGGGCCTGACAGAATGGTTTCGATCGGTTTTTCTCTCGCCTTCGTTTCGCTGATCAAACTGCCGTCGCCGCGCACCACCATCAAGGGCGCCTCGATGCCCATCCTTGCCATACCTTCCTTGACCGAATCCATCAAATCAGTAATCAGGGGCATCAGGCGAGCATTCAAAATGGCCGTCACCGTGCGCTCATGCATTCCCAGCTCTGTGCTCAGCTGGTGGGCGGCCACCACCGGGTAACCGGTCAGCCTGCGGATCAAATCCATCACTTCAAGCTCCTGAACCGGGTTCCTCACACACAGGTAACCGGAAACGGCAAAAGCATCCCCCTGGTCTTTCATCTCCATGATCGCTTTCTCCGCCGCTTCCATGTCCACTGCTTCTACAACCCGGCCCTTAATATTGCAGCCGCCTTTAATCACCGTATAATGGGGAGTGGGTAGGCCCTCCCGCGCTTCAAAGCCGATCTGGATCAGGCCTACCTCTGCTCCCTGTCCTTCTACAATGGCGTTGGTGGCAAGGGTGGTGGAAACCGAGACCATCTTGATCTGGGATATATCGACCTGGTCGCCGCTGTTTTGTTTGAAGGCAACGATCAGCTGATCTAAACAGCGGTTTACCGCTAATGTCAGATCGTGGCGTGTAGTCTCCACCTTCGTTTTCGCTTCTACCGTCCTGTTGTCTAAGTCAAAGATTACCCCATCGGTAAAGGTCCCGCCTGTGTCAATCCCTAAAGCCAGGTTTGCCAATCTTTGCCACCACCAATCATAGAGTCATTTATTTGTACCTTTACTTGTTCAGCTTGGACTCCGCTTCGCTGATGATCTCCTTGATCTTTTGCTGCGCACCTTTGGGCAGCGGTTCGGGCTCATAGTTTTCAAGGATATCGATGACCTTTTCGTTGGCCTTGTCAAAGAGGGTCTTGCTGCCGTCTGCTTCCCAGTTCTCGTAGATCTGGCGCACGAAGAAGCGCGGATACCAGGTCTCTTTTCTAAAGTGCTCCATGGTATGCTCTTCGGCAAGGAAATGACCGCCGGGGCCAACCTTATCAATGACATCAAGTGCCAGGGTATCTTCATTAACTTCTATTCCGCTAACTATCTTGCGGGCCATACCCACCAGGTCGTCACAGATAGTCAGGTACTCCAGGGAAGCGGTATTGCCGTGCTCGATGTAGCCCACGTCGTGGTTCAGGTTTGCTCCCGACTGGGCCGTCATCAGGATCGAGAGCGCTCCTTCGATCAGGGCCTGCTCGTCTACCACCTTGGCATCGGTGCAGCCGCAGGTGCCAAACATTGGCAGATCTAAAAAGTTCGCCACATCGGCCAGGGCCGCCATCATCAGGTCAAATTCAGGCGCACCATAGGAAAAAATAGTGGTCTGCATGTCCATTACCGTGAACACGCCGCCCATGATGAAGGGGCTGCCTTCTGAGGTAACCTGGTTCAAAACCAGGCCGCTTAAACTTTCGGCCAGGCCGTTGGCCATTGCTCCCGCAAGGGTAGCCGGTACTGTACCGCCGGCCATGATGCAGGGAGTGTAAACGACCGGAAGACCCTTTTTCGCCGCCAGCATTAGCTTGCGCGCCGAATCGCCCGGGTGCTGCAAGGGTGAAATCGGTTCAGCATAAAGGGTCAGGAAAGGATTCCTCCTCAGTTCCTCTTCACTGCCGGCAATATATTCGCACATCTTGATAATATCCGAATAGCCGGGCTCGTCAATTGCCGTGATTACGATCGGCTTGGAGGTGTTCAAAATCATCGCTTCAAACTGGTAGCGGTCATAGACCAGCTGGTGCACGTCCTGCACAATACCCAGAGACATCACAAAATCCATGTTGGGCAGGGCATCGATGCACTTGGTAGCCATGTTAACCGTCTTCCGGCTGGTCCGAATCCTTTCCTGGGTATAGGGGTCAATGAAGTTCGGGGTATCCGAACCGGTCCCAAAGTAGGCATTCCCCGGTTCCATCTCCATTACCCGCTTACCGGTCCGGCTGTTGCTCAGCGAAACCTTACGCGGAACTGAATTTAAAGCCCACTCAACCAGGCGGAAGGGAATACGCACCCGCTTGCCGTCCACGTAACAACCCGCCTTTTTCATTTTCTCCACTGCTTCATCATCTAAGTAGGTAACCCCGGTCCTTTCCAGTACTTCCATGGCCGCATTTACTAAACGGCGGCACTGGTCATCGGAGAGAACCTGGAGGTAATTGCCTTCCTGCATCTTGTAATTACCTTTGATCATGCCAAACTCTCCTTTCTCCAATTGGTTTAATAGCGGCCTTATCTAGCTGATCAGCTTCTGGGCCAGTTCCTTGGCCGAGGCAGCATCGGGAGCCCAGCCATCGGCGCCAATTTCATCGGCAAAGTCCTGGGTCACAGGCGCCCCGCCAACCATGATCTTAACCGAATCCCTTAAACCTTCTTCTTTCAATACTTCGATGGTGTCTTTCATGGCCAGCATAGTCGTGGTCAACAGCGCACTCATACCCACTACCTGCGGCTTGTTCTCCTTAACCGCTTCGGCAAACTTCTCAGGCGGCACATCTATGCCTATATCAATGACTTCCATACCGCCCGATTCCATCATCATGCCGACG
>PUKV01000267.1 GCA_003550645.1 Syntrophomonadaceae bacterium
ACACGACTCAAAATCGTGCGCCCTCCGGGCATGTGGGTTCGACTCCCACCTTCGGCACCACTATAGCGTAAAAGCTGCGGGTTTATTTCCGCAGCTTTTTCTATATTTATAATTGCCAACCTGCAAAAATCCACTTTTTCTGGAAATAGCTTTCCAACCATCTCTTCGTCTACATTTTTAAATCCCTATCCCACTCTTTATAATTTCGCTTGTGTGACGATTTTTAATAATAAACATCGTCTGCCGGAATATTTTTCTGCCGTTCTGGTAACCGGATACAATCTGCTTTGATTTTTGATTTAACTGACCGGCTTTAAATAGAACAAAACTTGTCTATCGTAATTAAAGATCACGGCAGGAAAATTGCAACTATCAATCTGAAAGGCTGCATATATATGGCACCTAAGAAGAAAAGCCGATACTTTACAATTATGATCATCCCGCATTCTGGTGGAGCAACTTTCAGCTTCCAGCTTTCTCTTAATGCTGTCCAGGCTTTTTCTTGCTTTTTAGTTGGCTGGGTAGTTAGCTTTTGTGTTCTCGGGATCATCTGTTTTAAACTGGCCGGTGAAACCACAGAAACCGGTAACCTTCGACAAATAAAACAGGACCAGCAGGAAGAAATTGAAGCACTGGCGATAGAGGCCGTAGAAGCTATTGAACAAATCCATACTCTTGATCGGGCTATTCACAAAATTGAAGAAAAAGTAGATCATGTTTTTCATCCTGAAGAAAAATATGAAGATAATGATAATCCTGATAAAAGCTTAAATCTACAGGAATCTAATTCCAAAACGGCTTTAAAGATTGATCATGATACTACTTCCAACGGTTTTTTTGCCAGCCATTCATTATCTAACAGTTTACTAAACCGGACGGCAGAAAAAATTGTTGAACTCCAAAGTAAAATTCCTGAAAAATACCAGGACATAAGCCGTTTTGAATTACACCTGGAAGCGATAAAAGAAAAGCAAAAACAGGCCGAAAAAGAGCAGGTCCTCAAAGCTAGAAAACCGGTACTATGGCCTTATTACGGTCGAATTACCTCAAGTTTCGGCATGAGAGAAATACCATACCGGGATGGTTACCAGTTCCATAACGGTATCGATATAGCCGGCTCTTACGGATCTACTATCCGGGCAACTGCCGATGGAAAAGTGACTTTTTCCGGCAGGCGCGGAAGTTTAGGCAATCTGCTTATAATAGACCATGCCAATGGCTATGAAACTTACTATGCACATCTGGATTGTTTTACCGTTAAGACAGGTGATAAAGTGGAAAAAGGAGAAAAAATCGGTTGCATGGGTCGATCGGGACGCACAACCGGCACTCATCTTCACTATGAAGTCCGCTATGAAGGTTCTCCGGTAGATCCCCGTCCCTATTTAAAGGAATACTACTAGATTACCAGCTTAACTTCAGCCTTGCGCCTGGAATGCCTTCACGATAAGCTCATCCTTAAAAAGTAACCCCCCCGGTTTTATGAAGGGGGGTAATAATTACATCTTGTTGCTTTTATTCATTTACCAGCAAGAACATCTCCTGCTTTGTGACTCCAGTTTTACTCCGCCTGATCCGCGAAAGAAAAACCCTTGGCCGGCCCGGTATCGGCCGATGTCCCGGCAATGCGAGACAGGTAAGCTGATCCCAAGGTCTTAATATGCTCGTCTATGCTGTCAAAATAGTTATAATGTTCCTGTTCGTGCTCGATAATCATTTCGAACAGTTTAGCCGAAATACTGTCACCATTATCCATGCATACTTTTAAAAACTGGCTGTAGGCATCAATGGCTTCTTCTTCCTGCCGGGCATCAAAAGGGAAAATCTCTTCCACTGACTGGCCCTTTTCTACCGGACCATCCAATTCCGAGGTCGGCTCCCCGCCCAGCTCCATGATCCTTTCCGCCAGGGATTCAGCATGCCGCATTTCATCAATAGCAATCAGCTTGACATTTGCTGCCAGTTCACCGTAGTCTTTGTCATCTAAGATATAATGCTGGTGCATATACTGATGGATGGCTTGAAGCTCCATTGCTTTAGCCTTATTAAGGACGTTGATTACTTTCTGCTTTTTTTCTTCCCGGCTCATAATCCATTCCTCCTTTAAATAATTAATAACCGTTACTTATCATTAAAACATATTTATAGCTGGTTGACAAACAACGATCACTTAGAGGGGCGAGACAACTCCAAATATAAAATCAGGATTTATCCGGTGGTCCACTTTCAAGTTTGACTTTGATGCCTGTACATTGACAGGGTATTTGCCCCATCCGCTGCCAGGTCGATCAAATGGACACAACCATTCTCCGCACCCAATAGCCGGGCAATTTCTTTTTTGTTCATTTCCGGGAGTGGTCTATGGACTAATTCTGAGGCATAAGACGCCGCTTCCATGCAAACCTGGTCAGGAGCGCGCAATAGTTCTCCTACCGCATTAAGGACTTTTCCGCTGTTCTTTTCCAGCTCCATTTCCAGGGCAACACTGTGAAAGGAATCAACAAAATGACCGTTGAGCAGCCATTTGCCCTTATTAAGATAGAGAGCCTGGTTTTTAAAGCGATTAAACAGGGCTCCGCTTCGTTCCGGATAACCTACATGTTCGTACCAGGATCTGGTAACCCGGTCGGTGTTGCTGTAATAACGGCACCCGCTTTCAAAAAGTTCATACCAGTGATCTTCGTACTCACCGGCATCGGCAAACCCCCTGTACTGCCATAAAAAAGTTTCGGCCTGGACCACGCCCCTGACCCCTTCGGCAAAAAGATCCCTCGCTTCGGGAAATTTTAGCGGCTCAAGGGCATGGTTTAATTCTTTTCCGCAACCAAAATAAGCCTTCATCCCTTCCAGGGCTTTTACTTCGAGGCGATGGGGGCTATCATACCCCGGTGCACGGTATACTTCCCACCAGGCCCGACGTACGGCAAAAGAATGCGGTTCTACAATGATCCGGGCAACAAGCTCTTTGTCTGAGCCGCAGTAAGTTGTTTCCACATCCAATTCTCCATTTGCAAACCGTACTGTGGTATGCCAGAAGCGCTGGAAAACACAGTTCAAAAAACTACACCGTCCCTTATGATTATGTTTTATGGCGGCATAACTGTGGTTGCCGCCGAATGACGATTCACTTAATTCTATAGCAATAGAATAATGTTTAACGGTGCCATGGGGACGGTTCAAACACCCTGTAACACAGCGTTGTCCAAAGAGAAGGCCGGTTGAACTGTCCCCGTAGGCTTAACGAACTCTCATTGACTACTTGAGTTTCACTGTAATGTTAATATGATTATACTCCTTATTTTACAGCAGCTGCTTCAGGAACTTCAACCTGGTTCCTGGTTTGATACAGGTATATTAAAAAGACAGCGATTGTAAAGGCTACCCCGATCAAGCTTACATATAAAATAGCTGATACGGTCAAAACTGCCCCGACCAGGAATGCCCCCCTGTAAAAAATGTTGAGCTTGTTCCGTATATAACCGATCGTAGTAAAAGCCAGTGCGGAAATACCCACCATTTTGATCAATACGATCATAATGATCCGGAGGGCAGATCCTTCCAGCAGCAACGCCGGGTTGTAAATAATCATGAATGGAACAATAAAACCAACCAGGCCAAGTTTTAGAGAATCTGGGACTGCCTTGGTCCATTCAATATCAGCAACTGTGGAAGCGGCATAAATTCCGGTACACACAGGCGGGGTTATGGTCGACAATATAGCGAAATAAAAAACAAACATATGGGCTGTCAACATAGGGACACCTAAATTAACCAGCGCCGGGGCCACCAGCGATGCCGACATCACGTAAGCTGCGGTAGTTGCCATGCCCATTCCTAAGATTATACAGGCGCCCATAGCCAGGAAAAGCACCAGCATCAAATTTTGACCGCCAATGGATACAATCAGCTGCGAAAATTTGGGGCCTCCGCCAGTTATAGTAATCATGGATACTACAATCTGGGCAACAAAGGCCAGGGCTGCCAAACCGGCAAGGGCATAGCCGGCTTTTTCAAATATGTCCAGCAAAACATAAAATTTATCTTTGATCTTAAATTTTCTGTTTACCACGATAAATATAGCCAGGACCCAGCCTAAAGCTACAGTCCCTGAAAACTGAATTGAGGATCCGCGCAGCAGGAAAAAAACTATGATCCCCACGGGAATAATAAGCTGCAGCAGGGCCTCCAGGTTGAAAGCATCAACCCACTTCGGTATCTCGTTCGAAGGAACGGGCTCAATGTTGTCCTTTCTCGCGCGCAGGTCGATCACCAGCATATCTCCAAAATAAAAGAGCAGGGCGGGTATAATAGCCGCTACAGCTATGGTCAGGTATGGAATACCGGTAATCTCGGTCATCATAAAAGCGCCCGCACCCATAATCGGCGGCATAATTTGGCCTCCCGTTGAGGAAACCGCTTCAACCCCTGCAGCAAACTCAGGCTTGTATTTCAGCCTTTTCATCATCGGTATGGTCAATGATCCGGTAGCGGCGGCATTGGCCATCCCTGAACCGGAAATCATGCCCATTAAACTGCTGCCCACGGTGGCAACTTTTGCGGCTCCACCCCGGAATTTTCCGGCCAACCTTAAGCCAATTTTGATAAAAGATTCTCCTCCGCCAACCCCAACCACGACCAGGCCAAAGATATAAAAAATAGCTATGATCCTGGTTGAAATTGAGGCCAGCATACCCCAGTACCCTGCATCACCAAGGTACATCCTTCCGACAAACAGCTGTAAACCTATTCCGGAATGACTCCATACCCCGGGAAAATATTCGCCGAAAAAACCGTAGATCAGGAAAAATACGGCCAGAATGATCAAAGGCCAGCCTATGGATCTCCTGGCCACATCAAAACCGATCAACAATAAAGATATGGCCAGGACATATTCCAGGGACGTTGGATGCAGTCTTCTAAAAATTAATTCCTGGTAATTAAAGGTTACATAGAGGGTGGCCACAAGGACAACTATCATCAGGATGATATCATATACTGGTATTTTTTTATCAGGAGCAGCCTTAGCTTTAAATTGTTGACGGCCAAGCATGATAAATAACCCTAAACCGATAAAAATTGATCGCTGGGCCATATGCGGTAGCAGCCCGAAAAAGGCTGTATAAAGTTGAAATAAAGTAAAACCGATGGCGGCAAATTTAATGACCTGTTTGTAAACACCTTCAAGCTGGCGCACTTTCACATCTTTTTCTTCACGTTGTGCTTCTGATTGTGCAGACATGCTTCTCACTTACCCTCCTTACCATAAAGTTCCGTACTTAAGTTTGGCCGTAGTGATGGACATTATGGAGGCCGGTTAGGCCAGCCCCCATAATGTCAACTCGTCAACCGGTAGAGCCGGTTGGATGAACAGAACCTTATTCTAGAATTCCGGAGGGATAATTTCTTCCGGCATATCGTCAAGCTCATAGCCCAGATCCAGCAGGAGATCAATAACACCGGCATGCCAGTAATACGGGGCAGCGGCGAATTGAACATCAATGATGTCTTCCATGATTGGCCCGGGAGTGGTGTCTTCCAGTTTTTCTTGCATTGTAAAGCCTACCAGGGCAAAATCATATGCTTCTTCCCGGGTCAAGTTATCTTTTTTGGTCTGAGAAACATATGCAGTACCTTTGGCCAGCAGATCCTCGTCCTGGTTTTCGTAAGTATTAGCCGGAACTTCATAGATAAATGCAACATTAGCATCGCGGATCATATCAGCTTCTTCTTCGGTCAGGCCGATTGTCCTGATATCGGCCGTCATCTGCAATTCCTGGATCACAGCATCAGGGGCATCAGGGGTGGCGGCAGTCTTGAAAAAGCCGTCAATATGGCCATCTCTCAAGGCATCGATGGCATCATCCATGCCCATAAATTGATAGTCGGGTTCAATACCGAGGACTTCCAGTACATCCTGGGTTATTTGTTCAGTAGCTGTGCCCATTCCACCCGGATTAATTTTCTTTCCTTCCAGATCGGAAAAACTTTCGATACCGCTGTCAGCTCTGACAGCTAAGTTGTTCGGAGCGGAGGCACCGAGTACAAGGGCCCTCAAGTCGGGGTGACCGGGGGCGTAAATGTCTTCACCTTCAGCAGCTTTATCCCTTTCCAGGCTGTTGCTGTTGCCAATAAGGATCATATCCTCAAGCATCATTTCAAAAGCTTCCTGGGCACCTCCTGCTTCAACCGCGGTTACATTGATCAAATCTGAATGCTCATTGACCAGAGAAGCATAAGTTGCTTTCCAGGCATACCAGCCTGAAGCTGAGCTGGTAATTGACCAGGAAACATCCTTTACATCAGCCGGCACGGCTTCTTCCTCTTCTTCTTCCTCAACTTCTTCCTCTTCTTCTACAGCCTCCTCAGGTTCCTCAACTTCTTCAACCGGTTCAGGATCCTCACAACCTGCAACACTGATTAATCCAACAACCAGGATCAATGCCAGCAATAACAGGGGCACCTTACTTCTCTTTACATTTAACATAATTGTTCCCTCCTTATTTTGTTGTTGCTTTAAACCATCTTTTAAGCTTGCTTACCCTAAAAACTATGCTGGTTCAAAGAAAATAGTTTATGTATTATGCACCCCTCTCTCTAATTGCTGGTAAAACTATGTTGCTGTAAACTTTCAGGCACTCTCTTTAAGACAAAAACCGATCTGTAACCTTAATGGTCAGCTCCGGTAAAACTGAAAACGTGTAAGGCTTATGCACTCTCTCGGTCCATTTATGGGCGTCTTTCCCATAAGCGCCAATGTTCAAAGCCGGGATGTTCAATTTTTTTGCAGTTTCCAGGGGAACCGGATAAATAGAGGACCATCCGGGGAAGTTGGTTTTCAACTTTTCGATGGAGTTATAACTGTCATCAATTTTTAAATAGCTGCTATCCGATGTGAATGGAAAGTAATGCCTTATCTTAAATTCTTCACCACTGCTTGATGAGGCTTCATCCAATACAGATTGAAGGGTTTCGATAACCTCCTTTTCGGATTTTACATCTTCTTTCTGAGTATTATTTGGGTTAAACGGAGGGGCTAGAAACAAGATCAGGGCCGGACCCTTCAGGTTTAGGGCCTCAATTACCATTTCTACAATAATTCTACAGATAATTCGCGGATCCCGGCCTGCTTCAATTTCCCTGCGTATTATTTCTTCAATATTTTT
This sequence comes from Syntrophomonadaceae bacterium, assembly GCA_003550645.1. Taxonomy (GTDB): domain Bacteria; phylum Bacillota; class Dethiobacteria; order DTU022; family DTU022; genus B1SED10-74M. The sequence continues at coordinate 7,164 of PUKV01000267.1, forward strand.
ATTGAGCGTATCCTCATTAACAATTCTTTGTGCCAAATTATAGAGCTCTTCATAACTATAAATATTCGGTTTCCAGGGCAATTGGATATATTTTTGTCCCGTTTTTTCGCAGTAGTGCCTGTACTCGGAATTAAGGTAATCTATCACCTCATTAAAAGCTTCAAGGGCCAGACTGCTTAGTGTCTCTATCATCTTTTCTACGCTCAGGGTATGAGTAAAATAATTGAAATAGAGAAAAGTTGCCAGGGCGGTCTGGACATCATAAGTCGGCTTTAAATCTTCTAGTTTTAGAGATACCGGTGGAAGCGTATATTCATCTTTATACCCATCAGACAGGTTGACATTAGAACTGATCTTTCTAACGAGTTCTGCTGCGAGCAGGTTCGGATCAAAGCCGTCAAAACTTTGCCCGGCATGCGTCTCTTTGCCCAGAACGTAAAAAGATGGCAGCAGCTTTCCAGCAGTACCAAGATATATATACTTAGTATTATCCCCTTTATACATGGGCGCAGTATAGTCACTGTTTATCGCCACTTTGTAATTAAGACCTTTTTCCTCCTGCAAAGATTCCATCACAGCCAGGGCTTCCATAATGCCGGTATGCTGGTTTTCTTCAACCGGCGTGGCGATAAAAAGAACATTACCGGCCAGTTGCTCCGCTTTATCAGCATAATGCTCGAGAACCGCCATATGAGAAGCAAGACCACTTTTCATGTCATTGCTTCCCCGACCAAAAAGCCATTCACCACTATCTAAATCATCCCTGATATCTTCAGGTAGTTGGATTGTTTTTAGTTTCTCCTCCAACAACAACGGATTAAAAGCATATTTCTGCAAAGATCCATAGTCATCTATTCCTACTGTATCCACATGACCGTGCAGGATTACTGTTTTGCTGCTTTTGACTTTTTTCTTGCCCTCAACAAGGGCAAAAATATTTTTACGCTCCAGGTGGTCTCCTTTTAGTTTCTGCTCAAACAAATGACCGGGATTATTCTTAAAATAATCAAGCCCTTTCAAGTAGGCCATTATTTTATCGGCCAGTTCTCTTTCCCCGGGAGTATTGTTAATACTTGGTGTTTGAATTAGATCTAAGGTGATGGTTTCCACTTTATAGTAATATGACATATATAACCATCCTGTAGAGATAAAAAAAACTGACTATCTTAATTGGAGCATGCTATTACTATTCAAGTTCTTTTGGAAAAATCCTTTATTTAATTAAAAATAGTACCGGGTTTTTATCTATTTGGTGGCATTATATGGGTTAGGGTGAAGATATTACCTGAATTATAAAGCTACAGGCTACTCTTCACCCTTTTTAAGTTTATACCTGAGGCTATTCCGTTTATAATTACACAGACTTAGACCGCTAAAAAGTAGGGCGCTTTTCATCTAACAAGGCCATAGCTTAGTCTGGCTAGTTATACCATTTCCCTTGTTTTAACCGGCTGTTGCTTTAACCGGCTGCCAAGCCGGGAAACCAGAGGGCAATTTCGGGGAAAATATATACTATAATCCCGGCAATAAGCAAAATAATGGCAAAAGGAATATGGCCTTTAGATATAACTGCCATAGAATCATTGGAAACCGACTTAACCATAAACAGGTTCAATCCAACTGGAGGTGTTATATGGGCCACTTCAATAAAAATCATCAGCAAAATTCCAAATACAACCACATCCAGGCCTAATTCAGGCATCATCGGATATAGAACGGGAATGGTAAGCAAAGTAATCGTCACCCCATCCAAAAATAACCCCAGTAAGATGTATAGAACAAAAATACCCGTTATAACCAGGCCGGTGGAAATATCAGCCCCTAAAAGCCATTCAGTGGCAATCCTGGGTATCCTGAGATGGCTGATAACCTGGCCCAGGATTTTACCTCCCATTATAATCATCAAAATTACCGATCCCAGGACAGCACTTTCATGAATAATTTCCCTGAATCTCGCCCAGTTCATCCTGGTGTAGAAAAAACCAATGATGAAACTATAAATAACCAGCACACCGGCTGCTTCGGTGGGAGTAAACCAGCCCCCGTAAATGCCTCCAAGAACCAAAAATGGTGCAGCAAGACCAGGAAGAACCTTGATCAAGCTTTTAAAACGGTCGTCCCAGGTCACTTCTTCCTTCACTGATAAGCCGGTAACCACACAATAGCTAATCACGTATATCGCAAAAAAAAGCACTACCATTAAAGCAGGAACAATAGCTGCGGCAAAAAGGGTTCCAACCGAGGTATGGGTAAGGAACCCGTAAACAATGAGAGCGGCACTGGGAGGAAAAAGAATTCCGATAGCCCCCCCTCCCACACTTCCATAAGCCAGGCCCTTAGGGTAACCTCTCTTAGTTAAAGAAGGAATGGCCACCATTCCAACTGCGGCAGCTACAGCTGATGTAATGCCGACCATGGCTGACATTAAAGCGCCAGCCCCAATGGTGCCTACAGCAAGACTGCCTGGCAATCCACCAAGCCACTTGCTTGAAAAATCATAGATTGCCTCCCCTACTCCGCATTTATAGAGGATCATACCACCCATGACAAACAACGGTATGGCTAAAAGTACATAGTTATGCAAAATATCCTCAGCGATTACCGGTATAACCCTTAAGCTGTTAAAGCCATCATAAACTATGAAAAATGCAGCTATCCCGGTAAAGCCAAGTGACAAAAAAACCGGTATTCCGGCAAAAAGCAAGGTCAAACATAAAACAACCAGCCCGGCCGTCGGATTAAATGTGAGCAGGTAAAGCCCAAAAAGTAATAACCCCCCGAATATCCCCATGACCAGGTAATCTTTCCAGGCTTCAGCACGTTCAATTTTTGAGCTTCGTAACAAAGTGATCTCAACAACAAGGTTTTTAGGGATCTGCAAAAAATGCAATACCAGGGTTATTGGAAAGATCATTAAAAGAATCCAAACCGGGTATCTTAACAGTTCGATGCTGGTTCGGCCAACCCGGTGTGCCTCGAGCATCATACCATAACCATAGTAACCAAGAAAAAAGAATAAAATCAATGCCAGTATGAAAGCAATGATGCGGATTACACAGCGGACCCTATCGGAGAATAAATGGAGAAAGAAATCAGCAGCAATATGCCGGTCATTCTTAAAAGCCAGTGGTGATGCCAGCAGGGCGTACCACATTAAGATAAATAATGAAACCGAGTATGCCCAAATCGTGGGACTGTCGAATACTCTTCTCATTATTGTTTCATACGCCATAACCAGAGCACACCCAAATAATATGAGGCCGGCAAATTCTCCTAGCAGTGTCGTTAGCCAATCAATTCCTTTTCCCAGTTTACCCGCAGTAGTAACTGTTACAGGTGATGCAGTCGAGGGGGTAGGCTCTATATTATTGCTCAAAGTATTTCCTCCTTTCAAATCAGCACCTTTAACGCTTAGAAAATAACCTTACGTTTTCAACTTATAAACCCTGATTATTATCATGCAGGTGCATAAGCAACAAGATGCACCGCCACCAGGACAACAGTTCATATTTAATGGGCAGGCAGTTACCTAATTAAGTTACACCAGACAGGTTTACTTTTCCGGCATTTTTAAAACTGCCTGCCCATTTACTTTTACCTGCAATCAAGGCAAATTAGTCTTTTTTTGGCGACCCCTTTGAACTAATACCTTAGCAAACTACTAAATGCTTATGCAACTACCATCACTTTTTCTTTACTACCTTGCTTCTTCCATCAGGTTCCAAAGACGTTCTCCCATCTCTTCACCGGCACGTTCCATGATTAAGTCTCTCATTACCGGTTCAACTTTTTCCCTGATCCTGGCTCGTTCATCATCATCAAGATAGATAAATTCATCGGCAGCTTCCTGGAGATTTTCTTCATATGTAGTAATATCTTCAGTTGCTCTTTCCCGGGCCCATTCAGTGACCTCAACTGCTGTTTCTTCCATAATTTCCTGCTGTTCCGGGGTAAGCTGTTCCCACTTATCATTGTTAATTGTCAACCAGAAGCAAAGCCTCGGAGCAGTAAAATCCTGGGTTATATAAGGAGCAACTTCGTAAAAACCGTCCAGGTATACCCGTGAAGGACCGGTGCAAAAGGCTTCAATAGTCCCGGTTTCCAGGGCATGATATACTTCACCGATATCCAAGTCAACCGGTATTGTTCCAAGAGTTTCATACATTGTGGCCTGGGCCGTACCAGCTGCCCTTGCCCTCTGGCCCTCATAATCATCTACTGTCTGGACAGGCCTTTCGGAGGACGCAAAAACTGAGCTACCATAATCCCAAATAGCCAGCAGTCTCTGATTTAATTTATCTTCAAACTCCTGGTCGGCTATTTCCTGGACCTCTGGATTATCAAGAAAACGGTGGAAATGATCTTTGTCATCCCAAATGCCCTGTGCTCCAAATGCACTAATAAATTCCAGGGCCGGTGAATGGCCTCCCACAAAAGCCACATGCTGGATGCCCATAGCAGCAGAGCCAATTTCGACAGCTTCAATCAATTCCCTTGGCCCATATAACTCTCCATGGCGATAACGGACAATTTCGATTTCACCGTCACTCCGCTCATTAACTTTTTCTTTAAACATATCTCCGGCAAGAACCAGGACATGATCGGGAGCATTGGTATCTGCCAGTTCAAGAACAATTGCTTCTTCAGGTTCTTCCGGCTCGACCGGTTCTTCGGGTTCCTCCGGATCGACCGGTTCTTCCGGTTCCTCAGGTTCACATCCGACCAGCATTATAACAGCTAATAAAACAGCCAGAATAACAAGCAAGCTTTTGTAATTCACTTTTTTACCCTCCTCTAAATTTTTCATACACTCACTACAGTTAAACTGTACAGTTAAATGATCCATACTAAATTCGCACAGAACACATAACTAATACGCTGCAACACAAGCTTTCATAAACCTGGAAATGTCTGCACAGGTAATAATATAAAGTCACAAAACAGGCATACTTATTGGCATAAAAAGTGCATATGCTTACCGGTGTAAACTATCTAATTTTTGGAAATTTCTGTATATCGTGGGTATTGTCTTGAAAAATCGAATAGATTGTTAATAAAACTGGAAGATCTGGCTTAATTTACAAAACTACAAAAACAATTATAAAATTGTCATGTTACACTGTGCAGATTAGAAAAACTGCCTGCGTCACAACTAGCCCCCCAGGGGGCAGGAACCGACGCTGTATTTATTCAGCTTTATAATAATAAACATCAACCACCTCGCTTTCATTTTATTTCCTGACTAAATTATACAGGCCTATCCCATCTTTTTCAACCAATCTGTGTAAATTATTATGAAAAGAAGCACAATACCTAATTGCCTCTATAATCAGCAGATACTATGCTTTGAGTTTTACATGAAAAAAGCAGTATATAAAAGCAAAATACCAGTTGTTTACCCCCCCAAATAAAAAAGAGCCTTCCCCGTTTATCCCTGCCGGGTTTAAACGATGGGAGGCTCAGCATTACATTAAAACAATAACAATTTTTAACTTTAATAGTTTATTAAACCCAAATGATAGCTTAGATCACAGCTATACACCATTTTACTGTACAGCCTTGAGATCTTCCTGCAGGTACTGCTTACTGCAAAGGCTCCTTTGTAGTTTACCGGAACTGGTCTTGGGTAGAGTACCCGGTTGAACAAGGACGATATCGCGCGGCGGATAACCTATTAGGCCAATCACTTGCTGGCGGACTGCCCTTCTGAGGGCATCGGGATCATCGGCCCTGGTCTCGGCCACCACAACAATTGATTCCTTGCGTTTACTACCCTCTACACCAAAAGCGATTACGTTTCCGGCCCTTACTCCTTCTACACTACCAACAGCTCTTTCTATATCTTCAGGAAATATATTGCGGCCGGCAATAATAATTACATCCTTCATTCTGCCGCAGATGATCAGTTCAGGCGGCCCATTATCAGGGCCCGGAACGAAGTAAGCCAGGTCACCTGTCTTCAGCCAGCCCTCTTTTAGCAGGTCTTCGTTTAAATCCGGGCGCTTGTAATAACCGGTCATCACCGATGTTCCTTTAATCTCCAGTTCACCAACTTCTCGCATCCCCCTGATCTCACCGCTTTCAACATCACGGATCCTCATTTCCAACCCCGGTATTGGATTGCCAAGGAGGGGGAATCGCCTGGTCCCTTCATCTGCCGGATCAGAAGGCCTGGCAATACGTTCGGTTTCCAATGCATCCCGATCAACAGCGTCAACAAACACTCCTCTTAAGGGAGGAGGAAAAGTTCCCCCGAGAGATAGTTCAGCCATACCGAAAGCACAGAAAACAGCTTCCGGCTTGAAATGGTGCGGTTTTGATGCTTCAATCAACGCTTCCACTACATCGGGATCAACAGGTTCGGCACCGTTGAGGGCGAGTCTTACCGGTGAGAGGTCAAGCATTTCTCCGGTATCGGTCATGCGGCGAAAAGCCCTGGTAGCCAGCACCCACGAAAAATTAGGACCGGCAGTTACCGTGCCCCTGTAATTATTTAACCAGCGCATCCAGTCTGCAGGGCGGGACAAGAAGTCCTGGGGAGAAGCAAGAACGAGAGAACAACCAGTGGCCATGGGCACTGTTAAGAAACCGATCAAACCCATATCATGATAAAGGGGCAGCCATGAAACAAAAACATCATCAGTAACCACCCTTGCCGCCTCGATCATACCATTAATGTTGTTGCTGAGAACCCGGTGCGGCAGCATAACTCCCTTTGGATCAGCAGTAGATCCGGAGGTAAACTGCAAAACCGCCAGCCGTTCAGGATCGTCCGGGACAGGCTTATAATCTTTAGCTGTAAACTGACTCGAACCGGGCTCAATATCGCTTAACAACACTACCGGTGGATCCCCTTCTTGCGGTTCCTGGTAGGCAGCCAAATTGGAATCGAGCAGCAGCATACTGATATCACCATGCCGCATCAAAGCCCTGGTTTGATTGGCAAACTCTTCAACAGAGCTGAAACGCATTGGAATAGGCAGCATACTGACACTGGCGCCAGCCAGCCATACGGCCTGGATAGCGGTAACCAGGCTGCGGGTAGTCGGTCCAAGCAGGGCAACGTGATCGCCCGGTTTAACTCCCCTGTCCTGCAAAGAAGCAGCCATAGCTAATGCGTCCTGGTGCAGCTGCCCCCAGGTCAGGGTAACCGACCCTTGATCATTGTTTTCTGAGGCGCTGCCAACAAAAGTAATCGTATTATGGCCTTCCACTGCTTTACGGATCCGGGATAGGAGGGGGATCTGTTCAACACAATCATCGGGAGTACTGATCACAACCGGAGCTATTTCTGTAGTTTCTTCCTGTAATCTTTTGATCATTCTGGTTCCTCCTTGCGCTATATAGATAATGAAAACTTATTAAAGATGATGAATATTTATTAGTGCTTAAAACATATTTCCCACAAAAAACAAAAATCCTTTTTCTGGCTTATAAAAATATCAGGTATCATTTATAAAGCAGGCAGCCCTGTTCTTGAAGGCAGGGCTGCCTGCTTATAGCTACAATCTCCAGAGCCTTTCTTAGAAAGGTTTAGACTTTTTTTGCAGGTAATCAAGAAGGAAAGGATTTAAAACCTTGATATAGGTTCCTTTCATTCCTAATGAACGGGATTCGATTACCCCGGCGCTTTCAAATTTACGAAGAGCGTTGACAATTACGGAGCGGGTTATGCCAAGCTGATCGGCAATTTTACTTGCTACGAGCAGCCCTTCGTTACCACCCAGTTCTTCAAATATATGCTCAACTGCTTCCAGCTCAGAATAGGACAGGGTTGCAACTGCCAGCTGCACCACGGCTTTGTTTCTGGCTTCTTCTTCAATTTCATCGGATTTTGATCTCAGGATTTCCATACCGACCACCGTTGCTCCGGTCTCAGCCAGAATCAAATCTTCTGCATCAAACAGTTCGTTAAAGCGGGCTAAAAGCAATGTTCCCAGGCGCTCTCCACCCCCGATAATAGGAATGACAGTGGTGATCTTATTGGCAAAAAGGCATCTTTCCGATTCCAGGAAAACACAGTCGTTTGACTTCTGCCTTAGATTTACCCTGGCTTCATCATCTTTCAATAAAAACCGGTTATAATCTTCCGGGAAAAGCCCTTTTTCTAATACATTATTTACCATCAGCTCGCATTCAAACTCATCAACCAAAGCCCAGCCCAGTATTTTTCCTTGCCTGGAAGCAATGTAAGTATTGGCGTGAATAACATTCTTAAGGACATCGGAAACATCCTTAAAATCCACACGCTGGCCTGCGCTTTTCTGCAAAATTTTGTTAATACGACGAGTTTTCTCAAGCAAAGGAGAAGAAATCACGTCTTCCAACCACCTTTCTCATTAAATTTATAAAATATATTTGCTTAAATCTTTATCTTTAACCACTTTATGCAGCTTGTTCTGCACGTATTCCCGATCTACAGTTACATCCTGTGAATCAACCTGGTTCGGTAAATCAAATGAAAGATCTTCCAGGACTTTTTCCATAATTGTATGCAATCGCCTGGCGCCGATATTCTCCATCTCCTGGTTTAACAAACAGGCTGTTTTAGCTATTTCTTCTATTGCTTCATCGGTAAAAGTCAAACTCACCCCTTCCGTCTCCAATAGTGATTTATACTGTTTAATCAGCGCATTATTAGGTTCAGTAAGAATCTGCTGGAAGTTTTCCTCAGTGAGGCTGTTCAATTCAACCCGGATCGGGAACCTGCCCTGCAATTCCGGAATCAGGTCCGATGGTTTGGTCATATGAAATGCCCCGGCTGCAATAAATAAAATATGGTCTGTCTTTACTGAACCATATTTTGTAACCACCGTTGACCCTTCCACGATTGGCAGTATATCACGCTGAACCCCTTCTCTTGAAACATCCGGACCAGATCCATGATAATCTTTACCGGCAATTTTGTCAATTTCGTCAAGAAAAATAATTCCTAACTGCTCAGCTTTTTTTAAAGCTTCACTGGTTACGGCATCCATGTCTATCAGGCGCTGTGCTTCTTCCTGCTCCAGGATGGTCCGGGCCTCCTTAACCGGTAAGCGGCGCTTCTTTTTTTTGGCCGGCATCAAGTTGCCCAGCATGTCCTGCAGGTTAATGCCCATCTCTTCCATACCCTGCCCGCTGAAAAGATCGCCGATCGGTGGCTTACGTTCTTCAACTTCAATTTCCACGATCTGTTCTTCCAGATCACCGTTTAACAAGCGTTCCCGGACTTTGCGCTGTTCTTCCCGTGCTCTCTGCATCCTTTCGGCAAAACTATCTTCTTCAGTGCCGGTCGTAGTTTCTTCCTGGGCAGGAGCAGCCTGGAAAAGAAACCCTAATGGATTTGCAGACCGGCTTTTCTTTTTGGGCAGCGGGGCAATAATATCAACCAGCCTGTCGTTGGCGTTTTTTGTAGCCCTGTCTTTTACTTCCATCATTCGCTCGTTCTGAACTATCCTGACGGAGGTTTCAATCAGGTCCCTGATCATCGACTCCACGTCACGGCCTATGTAGCCGACTTCTGTAAACTTGGTCGCTTCCACCTTAACAAAAGGTGCGTTTACCAGGCGGGCCAGGCGCCTGGCTAATTCAGTTTTGCCAACCCCGGTAGGACCAATCATGATGATATTTTTGGGTATAATTTCTTCCTGTAAATCTTCATCCAGCTGCTGCCGGCGGTACCTGTTGCGCAGGGCAACGGCTACACAGCGCTTAGCGTCAGTTTGACCGATAATAAAGCGGTCTAGTTCATTAACTATATCACTTGGCGTAAGTTCTTCTCTGGACATATCTGTCTATCAAACCTCTCTATAATTCTTCTACTATAATATTATCATTCGTATAGACGCAAATTTCAGAGGCAATCTTCAAAGCTTCTTCAGCAATTCTAACCGGGGGTAGTTCCCCATGGCGAACCAGGGCTTTGGCCGCCGCCTGGGCATAAGCAGCTCCCGACCCCACGGCGGCTATACCGTCATCGGGTTCAATCACTTCTCCGGTCCCCGAAATTAACAAGATTGCGTCACTGCTTGCCGCTACCATCAGGGCTTCAAGCCTTCTCAACACCCGGTCAGTCCGCCATTCCTTGGCCAGTTCAACCGCGGCGCGTAAAAGGTTGCCCTGGTAAGTTTCCAGCTTACCTTCCAGCTTTTCACACAGTGTCAGCGAATCGGCCACTGCTCCGGCAAAACCGGCAATAACTTTTCCTTCATAAAGGCGGCGGACTTTCCGGGCACCGTGCTTTACTATAGTACTGTTGCCAAAAGTAACCTGGCCGTCCCCGGCTACAGCAACTCCTTTATCTATTTTTACCGCTACAATGGTCGTCCCTTCATACATATTGTTACCGCCTTCTTTAGCTATTGCCGGGGAAAAGCAGAGCGATAAACTTCACTTAACCTCTCCCGGGTGATATGGGTATAAATCTGGGTGGTTGAGATACTGACATGCCCCAGCATTTCCTGGACCACCCTCAAATCAGCCCCTCCTTCAAGTAAATGGGTGGCAAATGAATGCCGCAGGGAATGTGGGCTGATTCCTTCTTTATGAGAAACCTGCTGGATGTATTTGCGAAAGATATAGCGTATTCCCCGGTCACTCAAGGGGCTTCCCCATTTATTCAAGAACAGTTCTTCATAACTTCGGCCTTCTTTATTCTTTTCGGAAAGGGCCGGCCGGATCTTTTCAAGGTAGTCTTTTATCAAGCCTGCAGAAACCGTGCCTACCGGCATTAACCTTTCCTTGTTCCCTTTTCCACGCACTTTAATCAATCTTTGATCAAGTTGCAGGAAGGAAAGGCGCAGGTTAACCACCTCACTCACCCTGAGCCCGGAAGCATAAATCAGTTCCAACAAAGTTCTGTCTCGAAACCCCAGCAGCGTATGGGTGTCAGGAGCTTCCAGCAGGGCCACCACTTCATGCTGATAAAGAAATCGGGGAAGAGCTTTACCCACCTTTGGCCGGGCCACAGCCGACCATTTACCGCTTTCAATCACTCCTTCTTTTCGTAAAAAGAACAAAAAAGAACGCGTCGCAGATAACTTGCGGGCAATTGATCGACGCGAATAACCCCTCTCTTTTAGCCAGGCGAGATACCGCCTTATGGTCAGGTGATTGACTTCGCTCAGTTCGACCTGGTTTGAGCCCTCCAATCCCATAAATTGGATTATGTCGTTCCTGTAAGCCTGTAAAGTCAAAGGTGATGCGTTTTTAGTCACATCTAAATAATTTATAAAACGATCAAGACTTGAATGTATTTTCACAACGCAACACCTATATTATCCTAACATAACTATTCGCCGGTTGCAAGCAAATAGGCTTGTTTTTTAAAAAATTCCACCTATTCAAACCTCGTACAATTTATCGAGCAGCTGTAACTTTCCCCTTTGCCGTTTCCCTTTCAAAAGCACACTCCTTGTTGGAGCAGCGGATAATCCTTTTTTTGCCCTTCCTGGCCTCGGTCATTAGCGAACCGCACTGCGGGCAATTTTCAGGCAGCGGCTTGTTCCAAAGCGAAAAGGTACACTCGGGGTAATTGTTGCAGCCGTAAAAAGTCCTTCCTTTTTTGGTCCGCCTTTCAACGATCTTCCCGCCATCTGTGGGGCAATTTACACCGGTTTCTTTAACAACCTTCTTGGTGTATTTGCAGTCTGGATATGAAGGGCAGGCCAGGAAACGTCCAAACCGGCCGTGTTTGTAAACCAGGTTTTCGCCACAGTGGGGGCAGGTTTCATCGCTTACTTCCGGTGTGATTTCAACTTTCTCAATGTTTTTATCTGCCACTTCCAGGCGATCTTTGAAATAGCCGTGGTAAAAATCTTTGAGCACTGTTAGACTTTGCTCGTTCCCTTCTTCGATTTCGTCCAGGCGCTGTTCCATCCTGGCTGTAAAATCAACATCGATTACCTCGGGAAAATAATTTACCATTAATTCAACCACAACGAAGCCGACCTCGGTAGGGATGAAGGCCTTATTTTCCTTAACCACATACCCCCTGCTCTGGATAGTCTCAATAATCGGGCTGTAGGTGCTGGGGCGACCGATACCTTTTTCTTCCAGGGTTTTAATCAAAGAAGCTTCGTTATAACGGGGTGGGGGCTTGGTGAAGTGCTGTTCTGGGACCAGTTCTAACAGGTTAAGCTCCTGTCCCTCTTCCAGCTCCGGGAGAAAAGTTTCTTCCTCCGCATCATCAACCTGGTATAAAACCAAAAATCCCGGAAACCGCAGGGTCGAGCCGGTAGTTTTAAAGGTGTAGTCGCCGGCCTTGATGTTGACCCGAATCTGGTCATAAATAGCAGGGTTCATCTGGCTGGCCACCATCCGGTTCCAAATCAGGTTGTAAAGCCGAAACTGATCCCGGCTCAGGTGCTTTTTGATCAATGCAGGCTCACGCATCATCGAGGTAGGCCTGATTGCCTCATGGGCCTCCTGGGCACCTTTGCCGGACTTGTATAAGGGCGGTTTTTCCGGCAAAAAATCCCGGCCGTACTTATCCTCTACCAGGGAACGAGCCTCAGCCTGGGCCTGGGCTGAAACCCTGGTGGAGTCGGTCCTGATATAAGTGACCAGTCCGACCGTTTCACCCGATCCGATACTTACCCCCTCATAAAGTTGCTGGGCCATGCTCATGGTCTTACGGCTGGTAAAACCGAGCTTGGCCGAGGCTTCCTGCTGAAGGCTGCTGGTAGTAAACGGAGCATAAGGTTTTCTCTTGCGCTGGCTGCGGGTTATTTTCTCAACTGTAAACTTTTCGCCATCCAGGTCCTCTATAACCCGGTCGGTCTCTTCCTTGTTTTTCAACTCTATTTTTTTCTTCTTATGTCGCTCCAGGGAAGCCTTAAAACGGCTTTTAGTCTTTTCTTCTCGCAGGTGGGCCTGCAGGCTCCAGTATTCCTGGGGCTTAAAGCTACTGATTTCTTCTTCCCGGTCGCAGATCAGGCGGACGGCCACTGATTGAACTCGCCCGGCGCTAAGACCTCCCTTAACCTTTCGCCACAAAAGGGGACTGATCGAATAACCAACCAGGCGATCGAGTATACGTCTGGCTTGCTGGGCATCCACCCTGTTATAGTCAATCAAGCGGGGGTTTTTAAATGATTCCTTCACTTTATCCCTGGTAATCTCATTAAATTCAACCCGGTGCGGTACATCCTGGTCCAAATCCAGGGCTCTGCTGATATGCCAGCAGATTGCCTCCCCTTCACGGTCTGGGTCGGCGGCAAGAAATACCTTTTTCGCTTTTTTAGCCTTGCTTCTAAGATCTTTTAATATTTTGCCCTTACCCCTGATGGTAATATACCTGGGGCTAAATTCGTTATCGATGTCAACACCCAGTTTACTTTTGGGCAGGTCAATCAGGTGTCCCTGGGAAGCGAGCACCTGGTAATTTTTACTTAAAAATTTCTTTATAGTCCGTGCTTTGGTCGGAGATTCAACAATGACCAGGTTCATATAATATTACCGCTCCTTACTATAATAAAAAAGATTCAGGCAACCAACCCTCCGCAAAGTATTTTATCACATTTGTCAAATTCGGCAAAAATATTTACCGGGAGTTTGCCGAATAACCTGTTTTAATTCTAACTCCAGCAGCGTGGTAATTACTTCAGAAGCGCTGCCCTCGACTAAGCGAACAATATCATCGATATGCATAGGCTGGTAGGGAATTGCTTTCAGCAGGGCTTTTTCTGCATCGGTAAAAGATGATCTGGGATCGGTTATGGTCAACTGCTCTTCCCGTTCTTCCGGCGCCTGATCAAACATGATCTCGTTTAAGATATCTGCCGCTGATTCTACCAGATGGGCCCCTTCTTTGATCAATTGATGACAACCGCGGCTGTATGGGCTGCCAACGTTACCGGGAACAGCAAATACTTCCCGGTTTTGCTCCAGGGCCAAATCCGCTGTAATCAGGGAACCGCTTTTGGCGGTGGCCTCTACTACTACTGTGCCCAGGGTCATGCCGCTGATAATGCGGTTGCGCTGGGGAAAATGACCGGGCAGTGGTTTTGTTCCCAGGGGAAACTCACTTACTACCGCCCCGGTAGAAGAAATTTGATTCATCAAGTCAGCATTAGCGGGAGGATAACAGTTGTCAAGTCCGCAGCCCAGTACGGCCACGGTATAACCACTGTTTTCCAGGCAACCCCTGTGGGCCGCTGTATCTATACCTAAAGCCATCCCGCTGACCACACTCACCCCGGCACCAGCCAGATCCCCGGCCAGGCGGTGAGCCACTTCCTTGCCGTAAAAAGTAGAGCGCCTGCTGCCCACTATTGCTATCGACGGCCTGCCGTCAGTTTTTAATTCTCCGCGGTAGTAGAGGATCGGAGGTGGACAGGACAGTTCACGCAGCAAATCTGGATATTCGGGAGAATCAACGCCTGCGCATCTTATTCCATGCTTTTCGATGCGGCTCCATTCAAAGTTTGGATCGATCATTTCCCTGGATTCGACAATTCTGGATGTAAAATCAGATAACCCTTCAACCTGCTTAAGATCTTTATAAGGGGCTTCCCAGGCTTTTTTAGCCGTTGTAAAATGCATGGTTAAAGCCGTAATCCGCCTGGGTCCCAAAAAAGGGAGGCAGTTTAAAGCGTTGAGATAAGCAAGGTTCTCCAGCCCTGGTGTAGTCATCCAGATAGCACCCCGTAATCTAGTTTATGTTTTGTTCACTAAGGCATTAAGAACCGGACCTAAGAACCGGACCCCAGTTAAGGCCCGGATTAACTTCAATTAGCAACAGCACTTTTTTAAACGAGACACCCGGCCTATTTTCCGGGAGGTCTCAGCCCTAAGCCTTAACCTGCTTTAGCTGTTCCAGGACATTTTTAGCTTCCTTGTATTCTGGAAGTTTGCGGCATATTAACCCGTATTCCAGGCTGTCCACCAGGGCAATCCAGCTGGCTTCAATAACATTAGGAGATACTCCCACAGTACCCCAGCTCTTTTGATCGTCTCTGGTTTCGATAAGGACCCTGACCTGGGCGCCGGTACCGTCAACCCCGTCTATTACCCGCACCTTGAAGTCAGTAAGTTTGAATTTTTTCAGATCCGGGTATACTTCTTCCAGGGCTTTACGCAGGGCATTGTCTAAAGCATTTACCGGCCCGTTTCCTTCGGCGGCGGTGTGGACCTGCACATCGCCAACCCTTACTTTTATGGTTGCTTCCGAATAAAGCTGCCCATCTTCCCTTTTTTCAATGATCATCCTGAATCCTTCCAGTTTAAACAGCGGTCGGTAAGCTTTCATCATCTTTAATACCAGCAGCTCAAAAGATCCTTCGGCCCCTTCAAATTGATAACCGTAATGCTCCATTTCCTTAATTTTTTGCAGTACTGAAGTTGTTTCCGGCTGGTCTTTCTGGAGATGATAAGCATAATCATTTGTTTTGGCAGTAATGCTGCTGCGTCCGGCCAGTTCGGACACCAGGATCCGGCGCTGGTTGCCCACCAGATCCGGGTCGGCATGTTCGTAGGTGGCTGGCTTTTTGCTCACGGCATCGATATGGACTCCACCTTTGTGGGCAAAAGCATTAAAACCGACATAAGGCTGCTGGTCGGGCGGAGCAATGTTGATCAGTTCGGCAACATATCGAGACAGTTTGGTAATGCTTTTTAACTGATCAGGAGAAACAACCTTAAGCCCCATCTTCAGCTGCAGGTTGGGAATAATGGTGCACAGGTTGGCGTTTCCACAGCGCTCACCGTATCCATTAACGGTCCCATGGATCTGGGTTATACCCTCCTGGACCGCAAGCAGCGAGTTGGCTGTAGCCATGTCGGCATCGTTATGAGCATGGATTCCCAGGGGCACCTTGATTCTTTCCTTGACCACAGAAAGTATTGCTGATAGCTCCCAGGGCATGAGGCCTCCATTTGTATCACAAAGCACGATTATATCAGCCTGTCCCCGGGCTGCAGCTTCGACAGTCGCAAGGGCATATTCCGGATTAGCCTTATAACCGTCAAAAAAGTGCTCGGCATCATAGATGACTTCCCGGCCTATGGATTTAAGGTAGAAAATACTTTCTTCAATCATGGCCAGATTCTCTTCCAGGGTCGTCTTCAGGGCATCGCGAACATGAAAATCCCAACTTTTCCCAAATATGGTTACCGCATCAGTGCCGGCTTCCACGATGGCTTTTATGTTTGGATCACCTGCTACAGGCTCTCCGGGTCTGCGGGTACTGCCAAAAGCGCAAAGCCGGGCATTTTTATATTGTACCGTAGCTGCTTTTTTGAAGAATTCGATATCCTTGGGATTGGACCCGGGCCAACCGCCCTCGATATATTTAACTCCAAATTCATCCAGCTTTCCGGCAATTTTTAACTTATCGGATACCGATAGCGATACCCCTTCCCGCTGTGAACCATCCCTTAAAGTCGTATCATAAATATCAACAGTGCGCATCTTCGGCCTCCTGCAGCAACAGAAAGTAAAATTAATTGGTATTATACTATACCTTCCCGTCAAGTGTCCAATAGATTTAGCATTTCGCTCTGCTTTATCTGGTATACCGGGTATAATCAATCATAAATACCTGGCGAT
>PUKV01000129.1 GCA_003550645.1 Syntrophomonadaceae bacterium
GTGCAGGCTATGCCGTCTACGGCATTTACCCGGAATACAAGGATTTTTACGCCTTGCACATAATGGGTTCAACAAAAGCGGCCATGGAGGAAGCCCGCGGTTTCATCGCCCGTCATTTTGAAATAGCCTTTGAAAGTGAAATACCGGTGTGGAATAAGAAAATCAAAGACCATCCTTTCTTTAATGTCTTTTTTGCAATGCCCCGGCCCTCCCTGGAAGAGCGCCTGCCGGGTGAAGAAACAGATAGCGATTATGTAGTTTCTAAATGCATGCAGTTAAATAAAACAGTCAGTGGGGCTTATGTTTGCTCCAGTGGAATGAATATGGGGGTCTTTAAGGGAGTTGGCACACCGCTAGATATCTATGATTTTTTCAGGCTGGATGAATATTCCGGCTACAGCTGGCTGGCGCACAACCGCTTTCCTACCAATACGCCCGGCTGGTGGGGCGGGGCCCACCCGTTTAACATGCTGGAATGGTCAATAGTTCATAACGGTGAAATTTCTTCATACGGGATTAACCGCCGTTACCTGGAATCATTCGGTTATTTTTGCCAGCTGCAAACAGACAGTGAAGCGGTAGCTTACCTGATTGATCTTCTAATCCGCCGGCACGGATTGAGCATTACAGAAGCCACCACTGTGCTGGCTCCGCCGTACTGGAGCACAATAGACCGGATTGCTGATAAGGAGGAGCAAGAAGCCCTGATGTTCTTAAGAACAACATATGAACAGGCCATGCTCAACGGACCGTTTGCAATTCTGACCGCTTTTAAGGGAGGCATGTTCAGCTTAACCGATAACACCAAGCTGCGCCCGATGACTGCGGCCTCTCACAATGGTTATACCTATTATGCCAGCGAGATATCTTCACTCTATGAAATGGAAGACAACATCAAAGATGTAATCATGCCCCGGGCCGGGCAGCCGATAATTACCCGGTTCGAAACAGAAACCGCCTGCGCATAAAGCACTTCTCAAGGAGCGAACAAAAATGGAACTAAGGTTTGATCAGCCCGTTCATCAGTCTCTCTTCCAGCCAACATTTAACCTGGAGCTTTGTGATGGCTGTGGCGAGTGCGCCCTGCAGTGCACTTTCAACGAGATTAAGATTGAACAACGAGGAGACAGGAAAATTCCGACCGCAAACCGCCGTGCCTGCGGAGCCTGTCATCGCTGTGAAGTAACCTGCCCCCGGCATGCCATCTATATCGAAGAAAAACCCCTGGCCCTGCGAAAACATGGTGTTTGGAAAGCTAACGATGTTAAAAGGGTGCACCAGCAGGCCGGCTCCGGTGCGGTTAACCTGACCGGTTTTGGCTCCGATTCAGAATTACCTGTATACTGGGATAGACTGGTATTTAATGCCTGCCAGGTCACCAACCCGGCTATAGATCCCCAGCGAGAACCGATGGAAACCATCACCACCCTGGGCCGCAAAGCAAGATCGAAACAGGAATTTCAACCGGGGAAGAATAGAAGTAAGCTGATCAGGCTTAATATGCCGGTCGTTTTTGCTCCCATGTCTTACGGCAGTATCAGCCTGAACTTGCAAAAAGCCCTGGCCAGGGTGGCCTCGGAAAAGGGGTTGCTCTGGTATTCCGGCGAAGGAGGTTTGCATGAAGAACTATACCCCTTTAGTGATCATGCTGTCCTGCAGGTAGCATCCGGGCGATTTGGCATTTCACCGCAGTATTTGCAAAAAGCCCTCGCTTACCAGATTAAAATTGGCCAGGGGGCCAAGCCCGGGATCGGTGGGCACTTGCCTGGAGAAAAAGTCCTGCCGGGTATCTCAGAAACAAGGATGATTCCCGAAGGCAGTGATGCTATCTCTCCCGCCCCCCAGCATGATATATATTCCATTGAAGATCTGCGGCTGCTTATTTATGCAATTAAAGAGGCCAGCGATTACAAGCCGCTTTGCGTGAAAATCGCCGCTGTGCACAACGCGCCTGCCATAGCCAGCGGCATTGTTCGAGCCGGTGCAGACATGATCTATATCGACGGTTACCGGGGTGGTTCAGGAGCCACTCCCTCCATTGTCAGGGATAATGTTGGCATTCCTGTAGAACTGGCCCTGGCAGCGATTGATCAGCGCCTGCGCAGCGAAGGGATCCGCAACCAGGCTTCCATAATTTGCGCCGGTGGTTTCCGGAGCAGCGCCGATATAATGAAGGCGATTGCCCTGGGCGCCGATGCTGTAGCCATCGGCACTGCCGCCCTGATTGCCTGCGGCTGTCACGGATGTCAGCGCTGTCACAGTGGTAAATGCCCCTGGGGGATTACCACAAACGATCCGGAGATCAGCAAAAGGCTCGACCCGGAATGGGCTTACATAAGAATAAAAAACCTGGTTGAGGGCTGGCATCATGAAATAAAAGAATTGATGGGTTTGAATGGTATTTACGATATCGCTTCTTTCCGGGGCAACCGCCTGATCCTGCGCGGGGTCGGGTTGTCGGAAAAAGAATTGTCAATACTGGGCATCAGCCATGCCGGGGAATGAGGTGGTTTACATGCAATACTCTATTGATGCCAGGGGCATTTATTATCAGCAGTTAAACAGCTTGATCAGAAAAGCGGCAGAAAGCGGGGAAACACACATAGTTGTAAAAAATGTCCGCGGGCAGCGCTATCTTGGCGCAGGCCTTACAAAAAACGACCTTGTCCTCGATTTCGAGGGAATAACCGGTGAGGACCTGGCTTTTTGCCTGGGAGGCCCCACTGTTATCGCCCGAAACCACGCCCAGAATGCGGTAGCCAACACTATGAACAGCGGCACCGTTATTGTTCACGGCATTGGCGGTGATGCCCTCGCTTATGGAATGCGCGGTGGAAAACTGTTTATCCGTGATGATGCCGGCTACAGGGTGGGCATTCACATGAAAGAATATAAAGACCATAAACCGGCAGTCGTAATCGGTGGAACAACCGGTGATTTTCTCGGTGAATACATGGCCGGCGGAACCATAGTTGTCTTAAACCGGAAAAATGAAGCTGAAGACGTAGTCGGCCAGGCCGATAAGACCCTGGCCACCGGAATTCATGGTGGAGAAATATATATCTTCAATTATGACCTTCCCGAATACATGGCCGGAATTGGCAGCAGCCGGGTCCAGCCTTCGCACAAAGAACTGGAATGTATCCGCCCCCAGGTTGATGAATACTGCACCCACTTTGGATTCGACTACAATACCCTGTGGCAGCGTGATGTGGTTAAACTCGTACCGGCCGGAAGCAGGCCCTTTAGTAAATTTTATTTTCCGGCATACCCCGTTAACACCGGGCTGGTTCCTGAACAGCGTGAAATGGCATCACCCTGTGAAGCCGCCTGCCCGGTAGGCATTCCCACCGGTAAGTTCCTCGGGTACATCAGGCACGGCGAATACAAAGAGGCCCTTGATTTGATTGACTCCAGGACCCCTTTTCGCTACAGCAACTGCGGTTTTATCTGCGCAAGGCTATGCGTCGATGCCTGCAGCAGGGGCAAAGTTGACTTTCCAGTTCGCACTTCCGAACTGGCCCGCGGTTTCCATGGCAATCATAATGTGCAAAAGGTTGATCGATGTTCCGGGAAAATTGCCGTTATCGGGGCCGGACCGGCCGGCTTGAGCAGCGCTTATTTTCTTGCCCGCTACGGTTATAATGTCGAAGTGTTTGAAGCAGACAATCGTCCTGGGGGGAAAATGGCCCAGGTTATTTCCAGGGAACGCCTGCCCCTGGAGGAGCTGGAAAAGGACCTGGAAAACATTGCTTCCCTGGGGATACAATTTCATTTGGGCCAGTGGGTAGACCGAGAACTGTTCGACCGGTTATTAGAAGAATTCGATCACATTATCGTGGCCGTAGGAGCCCATCAACCGCTGGTCCCGCCGGTTAAAGGCAAAGAAAATATCATGGCCGGTGTCGATTTCCTGAAAGCTTTTAACCTGGGCGAAAGCATGGATATTGGCTCCAGGGCCGTGATTATAGGAGCAGGCGATGCTGCTCTCGACGGAATCGAAGCTTTAACCAGGCTCGGCCTTAAACCAAACATGATCACCATGATTGATATCCAGGCCCCCTCTGCCAGGGGTGAAGAGCTGCAGAAGTGGCTAAATAGCGGCGTTAGGCTAATGTACCCCTACCAGCTGAAAGAGGCCACCAGTGAGGGTGTAGCTGTCCAGGACAGTTCCGGTATTGAGAAATTTATCCCCGGTAAACCGGTTGCTTTTATAAAGGAAATACCCAACCTCAGTTTCCTACCGGAAGAGCTAACCATGCAGCTTAATGCTAAAGGTTTTTTCGAATCCCTGGACGATACCGGTACAACCCCCCATCCAAAAGTATCAATAACCGGCGACAGCGTTGGCCTGGGCCTGGTAGCGCACAGTATAAGTAAAGGCCGGGAATGCGCCCAACGAATTCACGCAAACTTTAAGGGAGAAAACTATGTGCCGGAGGGAAAAAAAACAATTGATTATTTCGATTTACACCTCCATACCAACAAAAAAAGTAAAGATCCTGAAGAATTGACGATCAGGGATGAGTACCAGCGCTGCCTGCACTGCGGTGTTTGTGTCCGCTGTGATGAATGCTTGGAAGCCTGCCCGCGGGAGGCCAGGACCAGGGATGAAACTACTTTCAGCGTGGATCTGTCCAAATGCGGAGGCTGCGGTTCCTGTGCTGCGGCCTGCAGAGGTGGAGTGATCCGCATGGTGCCCCCGGATCCCCCGGATCAATTCTGAAAAAATGAACTAAAATGCTTGACAGGTTTAACCCGGGATTGTATAATATTTGACGAGCAAAGGCGCTCGCAAGAACAACCTCCTAAAAGGTTGTCAGCGAGCGCTTTCTCTTTTTTATAAAACTTTTAAGGAGTGGATTTTATGGGCAAAAGCAAAGAAGATGTTATCAGTATGGTTAAGGAATCGGGAGTAAAGTTTATCCGCCTTCAGTTTACAGACCTGTCCGGACAGTTAAAAAACGTAGCTATCACCACCGAACAGCTACCGAAAGCACTGGACGGTGAGTTGATGTTCGACGGATCCTCAATCGAAGGATTTGTCCGGATCGAGGAATCCGACATGTACCTGCGCCCGGACCTGGACACTTTCGCCATCTTTCCCTTCCGCCCCAAAGAAGGTGGGGTAGCCAGGTTGATGTGCGATGTTTATACCCCTGAAGGCGAACCCTTTGCAGGCTGTCCACGCAGCCAGCTGCAGCGGATGATTAATCTGGCCGCCAAAGAAGGCTACAGCATGAACTGCGGTCCGGAAGCGGAATTTTTCATGTTTCATACTGATGGAAACGGCGGCCCGACACTTCATACTCATGACCAGGGCGGCTATTTTGATCTGGCCCCGACCGACCTGGGTGAAAATGCCCGCCGGGACATGGTCCTGAGCCTGGAGCAGATGGGCCTGGAAATAGAAGCATCACACCACGAAGTAGCTCCAGGCCAGCACGAAATTGATTTCAAGTACAGTGATGCCCTGCGCACCGCAGACGATCTATCCACTTTCAGGTTCGTTGTGCGCACCGTAGCCCAGAGACACGGCCTTTACGCAACCTTCATGCCCAAGCCCATCGCCATGATAAACGGCTCCGGTATGCACACCCATCTATCCCTGTTCAAGAATGGTTCAAATTTTTTTCATGATCCTGAAGAACCAGATGAAATGAGTAAAGAAATGCTTTATTTTATTGGCGGCCTGCTGGATCACGCCAAGGGTTACACAGCGGTAACCAATCCCCTGGTTAACTCTTACAAGAGACTGGTGCCCGGTTATGAGGCCCCGGTATATATTGCCTGGTCACACCGCAACCGGAGCCCCCTGGTCAGGGTCCCGGCCAGGAGGGGTGTTGGAACCAGGGTTGAACTGAGAAACCCTGATCCTTCCTGCAACCCCTACCTCGCTTTTGCAGTTATGCTCAAGGCCGGCCTGGACGGCATTCACAAACAGACTACCCCGCCCGACCCGGTAAACCTGAATATTTATACCATGACCGACGAACAGAAAAAAGAACACTCCATCGAGCAGCTTCCAGGAACCCTTTACCAGGCTATACTGGAGCTTGATAATGACCCGGTAATCCAGGAAGCCCTGGGTGAACACATTTATGACCGCTTCCGGGAAGGCCGCATGAAAGAATGGCATGATTACCGGATCCAGGTCCACGACTGGGAAATAAACCAGTACCTGGCCCGCTTTTAAGCATATACCAAACTATTCATTTTTTTATTAATGAAGCTGTCCCTCTACACGGGACAGCTTCATTAATATAAATAGCAACTATTACAACTGCCTTCAATAAACCCTCAGGAGTATACTGTGTAAATCTCCCGGTCATTGAAACCGCTCCAGCTTAATGTAACTAAGCCAAGTTAAAGCCCGGCTGGATGTTAATAATATTTAAATAACTTTTTTACCGTA
>PUKV01000064.1 GCA_003550645.1 Syntrophomonadaceae bacterium
CCATAATTTTATCCCTGCTCACTTTGGCTAAAACCGAAGCTGCCGCTATGGACATGGACAGGGCATCTCCACCCTTGATCGCCTTTTGCTCATAAGGGCAATCCCGGATGGGGAAACCGTCTGCCAGGACAAAATCAGGTATGATTGAAAGCCTTTCAAGAGCTCTTTTCATGGCCAACATGGAAGCGGCATGGATATTGATGCGATCGATTTCTTCCCGGGACGCGCTGCCTATGCCATAGCTGCGGGCGTTTAAAACTATATTTTCAAAGATTTCCATGCGGGCCCGGGCTGAAAGCTGCTTGGAATCTTTCAAATCGTCAATTACCACCCCCGGCCTTAAGATCACTGCAGCAGCAATGACCGGCCCGGCCAGCGGACCTCTTCCAGCCTCATCAACACCGGCAACTGCCTGATACCCTCTAACTTCCAGGCTCTTTTCTTCGACAAGCATGCCACGGAGGCGGCTTTCTTCTTTCTTCAGGGCTTCTTTCTTAAGGTTATAACGCTTGAGGAGTTCGGCAGCACCGCGCCTGGGGTCAGCTTTAAGAAGTCTCTCATGCTCCGGGCTTAGTTCCCCTTCCCGATCCAGGAAAGCTTTCAATTCGGCTATCGTCATATTTTTAAAATCCAATTAGGACAGCTCCTCACAGCGGTTTAGCAGTTTAACCAGGTCGTGGAACCTGTTCAAGGGTTAACCGTCCCAGGAATCCCCCCTGAAAATCGCGTAAGAGCAGGGCGGCAGTCCTTTCTGCATCTATCCGGCCTTCTGACTGCAGGCAGCCCTGGGACAGCCCGACTTTTTCAAAAAGTTCTTCAGCCGGTCCCGGTTCGAGTTCAGGGTATTTTTTCTGCAAGAGATGGAGTTTACCCTTTTCCTGGTAACGGCTGATTAACCACAGGGCAGCATCCTGGATATCGACCTGCCCAGCCGGAATAGCTCCGACCACGGCCAGCGGCCTTGCGGTTTCTTCATTAATCTTAGGGCTGAGAATACCCGGCGTATCTAAAAGCTCCATGCCCGGCATAATCCGGATCCACTGTTTACCCCTGGTGATACCGGGGCGATTACCGGTCCTGGTTACCGCCTTACGAACAAAAAGGTTGATTAAAGTAGATTTGCCGACATTGGGTATGCCGACAAATAACATGCGCAGGGGCCGTTTGAAGCGGCCTGAACGCATCCGGCCTTCCTCTTTTTTGAGGTAAGTAAACAGCCGGTTCTGGTATTGCTTTCCCTGGACGCTAAAAGGCATCGCTTCTGCACCCACATCTTTGAAGTATCCCAGCCAGGCTTCAGTGTGCTCCTTTTCCGCCCGGTCCGCCTTGTGCAGTAAAACCAGGTGCTTTTTGCCTTCAAAGAGGTTAGAAAAAGTGGGATTCCTGCTGCTAATAGGGATCCGGGCATCAAGCAGTTCGATGACCAGGTCAATCCCCTTCAAATCTTCACGCAGCTGACTTACCGCCCTGGACATGTTTCCGGGATACCACTGCCCCTTGCTCAATGGTTATCCACCTCGGAATCGATAACCCGTGCTTCCCAGGGCGGCCAAAAAATAAGGAAAGCCCTACCTTTCAAGTACTCCTGAGATACAAAACCAACCCGGGGGTCTCTTGAATCCATGCTGTTCTGGCGATGATCGCCCAGAACAAAAAGATAATCGGGAGGCACCTCTACCGGTCCGTAATCATACATGAGGATATCATCAAAGAGATACGGCTCATCCAGGGGCTGATCGTTAAGGTAAACCTGGCCTTGCTTGATTTCCACCCTGTCTCCTTCCACGCCAATAACCCTTTTAATAAAATCGCGGCCGGGTTCATGCTCAAATACTATGACATCACCCGGTTCCGGTTCATCAAAGTGGTAGATAATTTTATTAACCATTAAGCGTTCAGTTTCTACCAGGGTCGGGTACATTGATCTGCCCTCAACGACAAATACTTCAAACAAAAACATCCGGATCAACAGGGCCAGGACTACTGCGATCAGGATCGAGCGAGTCCAATCCCACAGCTCTTTCCACCTGCTCAATTAGATCATCCCCGTTACTAGCGATAATTAGCGGATTTCTTTAATTCTTGCCGATTTGCCTTTACGTTTGCGCAGGTAGTAGAGTTTGGCCCGGCGCACTTTACCTTTTCTAACAATTTCGATTTTGTCAATAGACGGTGAATGCACGGGAAATATTCTTTCCACTCCAATACCAAATGAAACCCGGCGCACAGTAAACGTTTCCCTGGTTCCACTGCCCTGGCGTCTTATTACCACGCCTTCAAAAGCCTGGGTCCGCTCACGGCTTCCTTCAATTACCTTTACGTGCACCCTGACTGTATCGCCCGGGGTAAACTGCGGCACATTTTCCTTGGTATTTCGCTTTTCAACTTCCTTTAGTAAATCCATCCTTTTTAACCTCCTATC
Source organism: Syntrophomonadaceae bacterium (assembly GCA_003550645.1). Lineage (GTDB taxonomy): Bacteria > Bacillota > Dethiobacteria > DTU022 > DTU022 > B1SED10-74M. The sequence goes on from PUKV01000064.1 coordinate 2,423, forward strand.
CAACTCACTGGGTAATTATAGCATATTGTCAGCTTTTTAAGACTGCTTTTTTTTCAAATCTTCCAGGTATATTCGTTCTTCCGGTAAAAGGTCGGCCTTTTCTAAAAGATCCGGCCTTTTTTCCAGCGTCCTTTGCAGCGACTGCCGCCGGCGCCAGCGGGCAATTTCCCCGTGATTGCCGGACAGCAAAACAGGCGGCACTTCCATATCCCTGTAAACAGAAGGCCGGGTATAATGGGGATATTCCAGCAGGGGCTCGGTAAAAGATTCATCAGCCGATGCTTCTTCGGCCAGGACTCCGGGCAGCAACCTGACTACCGCATCAACAACCACCGCTGCAGCCAGCTCTCCACCGGTTAGTACGAAATCACCGATCGATATTTCTTCATCAACCAGGGCGGTGCGAACTCTTTCGTCAACCCCTTCATAGCGCCCGCAGATTAAAATCATGTGCTCTATTTCAGCCAGTTCGCGGGCCAGGTGCTGATCGAAGCGGCGCCCCTGGGGTGTTAGCAGGATTACCCGCGGATTAGCGCTGCCGGACCGGTTATTTAAATCTTCAACTGCTTCAAACAAGGGCTCCGGCTTCAGAACCATGCCATATCCCCCACCATAAGGGTAATCATCAACCTGGCGGTGCTGATCGTGGGTGTAGTCCCTTAAATCGACCAGGTTGATTTCTACAACGCCCTGGTCGGCGGCCCTTTTGATCATGCTTTCTTTGAAAGGTCCTTCAAGTATGCCTGGAAAAATGGTTATCACGTCTATTTTCATCAATAAATGCTCCCTTACAAATCAAGCATCCCTTCCGGCACTTCAACCACCATGATCCCCTCGGACAGGTTAACCTGCCTGATAAAGTCCTTTACCGCCGGAATATAATTTGTCTTATCTTTCTCATCAGCCCGGGCAATTAATAGCTGATCATGCCCTCCCCCGGGAATAACTTCCACCACCGTACCAAGCAGGTTTCCAGAAGTATCAAACACCTGCAGGCCTTCAAGCTGGTCATGGTAATATGATCCCTCCGGCAGGGGCAGCCGTTCTTCCCGCGGTATCCTGATCAGGCTGCCTCGCAGCTCTTCCGCCATATCCCGGCAGTCAATGCCCCGGAACTTAATTAGCCAGTAATTGCCGTGAACCGACGCCTTTTCCACCGGGTAGACCCGGCTAAAGGCATTTTGTTCCAGTTCCACTTCTTCCAGAAGTTTAACCCGGTCCAGGAAATCAGAATAAGGGTATACTTTCACCATTCCTCCGATGCCGTGCGGTGAAAGAATTTTCCCTATTACCACGTCATAACCGTTGATCATTGGACTATTTCTACAACAACCTTTTTATTTTCCTTAACGGCCGCTGCGTTGACGACCGTCCTGATCGCTTTCGCAATACGGCCTTGTTTGCCAATTACTTTGCCCATGTCATTTTCCGCAACCCTGAGCTCCAGGATAATCAACCGATCGCTTTCTACCTGCTGAACATCAACTTTTTCAGGCTCATCAACTAAAGCTCTGGCTATATGCTCCAGTAGTTGCTTCACTGATACCATCCTCCCTGTGATCCTACTTACCAAGACCGGCTTTATCAAAAAGGGCCTTGACCGTGTTGGAAGGCCTTGCTCCCTTGGAAAGCCACTGCTGCACTTTTTCAGCATTTACTTCAAAAGTGGTTGGTTTTGTAGTCGGGTTGTAATAACCGATTTCTTCGATAAAGCGGCCGTCCCTCGGATAGCGGGAATCAGCAACTACGATCCGGTAAAACGGCTTCTTTTTTCCTCCCATTCTCTTCAACCTGATCCGTACTGCCAAACCTGGTCACCTCCATTTAAAAGTTAGTAGTGCATATTAACTGCTGTATAATTGATTATATATATTAACCGGATCCAATCGCTCCGGGATCTTCCACTCTTATCGCTAACCGCCTTCATTAAAAGGGAAACCTTTTTTTCATCTTTTTCATCTTCTTGGCCATACCTTTCTTGCCAGCTGCGTTCATCTGTTTGAACATCTTTTGCATCTGGTTAAACTGGTTAAGCAGGCGGTTCACATCCTGCACGGTTGTCCCGCTTCCCCGGGCTATCCGGCGGCGCCGGCTGCTGTTCAGGATAGCAGGGTTGTAACGCTCTTCCCTGGTCATTGAGCCAATTATTGCCTCCACCCTTTTCAGGCTCTTTTCATTTAAAGACATCTGTTTCACTTCCTTGGGAATGCCTGCTCCTTCAGGAAGCATGTTCATAATGTCGTCCAGGGAACCCATGCTGCGCAGCTGCACCATCTGATCTTTAAAATCTTCAAGCGTGAACTGCTGCTGACGCAGTTTCTTTTCCATCTCCCGGGCTTTATCCTGATCTACTGCCGCTTCCGCTTTGTCAATTAAGGACAACACATCGCCCATACCCAGGATCCGTGAAGCCATCCGGTCGGGGTAAAAAGGTTCCAGGGCATCAATTTTTTCACCGACACCAACAAATTTAATGGGACAGCCGGTCACCTTGCGGACAGATAGGGCGGCCCCGCCCCTGGTATCACCGTCAAGCTTGGTCAGGATTACCCCGCTCAAACCGACTGCTTCATTGAAAGAAGCTGCTGCATTGACAGCGTCCTGCCCGGTCATAGCATCAACCACCAGCAGGACTTCATCCGGCTTGATTTCTGCTTTGATCGAACCGATCTCAGACATCATTTCTTCATCGATATGCAGGCGCCCGGCAGTGTCGAAAATGACTACATCTGAGCCTTCCCGATCGGCCATTTTCAAACCTTCCCGGCATATCTCCACCGGATCCGCCTCCAGGTCGCTGTAGCATTTTGCCCCGATCGATTCACTCAACACCTCAAGCTGTTTAACCGCCCCGGGCCGGTAAATATCTGCTGCAACCAGGTAAGGTGTTTTCCCTTCCCGGTGGAGGTGCGAAGCCAGTTTCACCGCTGTAGTTGTCTTACCGGAACCCTGCAGGCCTACCATCATCACCCTGGTTGGTCCTTTACCGGATCCGGACAGGGTACTCAGGTTTTCTCCCATCAGGCTGGTCAGTTCTTCATTGACGATCTTTACAACCTGCTGGCCCGGGGTCAGGCTGCTCATTACTTCCTGCCCGATCGCTCTATCCCTGACAGAGTTGACAAAATCCTTGACCACTTTAAAATTAACATCAGCTTCAAGCAGGGCCAGCCTGATCTCCCGCATTGCCGCATCGACATCTTTTTCGCTTAACTTGCCCTTGCCTTTCAGGCGGCGAAACGTGTCCTGCAGTTTTTCAGCCAGGTTGGAAAACATATAATCTATTCACCCCTACTTTTCATTACTTGAGCGCAGGTCGGCAATGATCTGTTTTAGGCGCTTTAAATCCTGCGCATTCAGTTTCTCCTGAAGCAGTAATTCGTCCGCTTCAGCCAGCAGTTCCTGTTGTTCGTTAAAGAGCCTGTATAACCCGAGCTTTTCTTCCAGGTTTTCCATTGCATCAAGAGCCCTATGAATGAGATCATAAACAGCCTGCCTGCTGGTTTTATACTCCGCGGCGATTTCTGCCAGGGAATAATTTTCGCTGAAGTACAACTCCAGGGTTTCCTGCTGGCGCCCGGTCAGCAGGGGGCCGTATATATCGTAAAGCAGGTTAATCCTGTATAATTTCTCGAGCATAGCCACCTCTGTAAAGTGTTTTTACTTTACAGGGGGAGTATAACAAAAAAAAACAGCCAACGCAAATTTTTTGATCATTTTATTAATCCCTTTGTAACTATTCAACTAAAGGATCGGCCTCCGTTAAGTTTCCAGCAGGGCCCGGGCAAATACTTCAGGATCAAAAGGTGCTAAATCCTCCATCTTTTCTCCCGTACCCACGTAGCGGACCGGTATCTTCAGCTCATCCTGGATGTTAATCACTATCCCGCCCCGGGCGGTACCGTCGAGCTTGGTCAGGATCAAGCCATCAATAGGAAGGGACTGGTTAAAAC
>PUKV01000233.1 GCA_003550645.1 Syntrophomonadaceae bacterium
CCCAGCCGCCCTGGAAACCCCGGACCATGACATAAAGGATAGGGATAAACATGACCAGGGCGGTTATGAGGGCCAGCGCTTCCGGGATTATACCGGGAGGGTTGCCCCGCCAGAGATAAAGTCGGAAGCGGGAAGGCTTCCGCAGGGTTTCCTGCAGGGTTAGCACCGGTCTTTTATCCGGGCAAAAGGCAGGTTTTTCAGCCATCACGCTTCATCTCCTTTCTATATGTTTAGATTCCGAGGTCGAGCCCCGATTCCTGGATCAGTTCCTTGGCACCGGGCCAGTGCTGGCCCAGGTCGGCCAGGTAAATATCCATGGCCCTGTACTGATCGATTGGTTTTGCTCCCTCCGGAGCCGGGATGTCCGGGTTAAGAGGGGTTTCCTTGCTGTGGTAGGAAAACTGGTACTGCTGCTCATCTTCCAGGATCCAGTCGATGAAGGCCCGGGCGTTTTCTTTGTTGGGCCCTTCATTGATCAGGGCTACGCCGGCAACGTTGACAAAAGCGCCGATTTCTCCTTCACCCTGATCCGGGTAAATAGCCCCGACATTGTTATGCCGGTCTTCTTCGAGCTGGAGGTGGTAGTAGTAGTTGTTGACCAGGCCGAGGGGGTATTCGCCTGCTCCCACCGCCCGGCGGATATCGGTGTGGCCGCCGGTTATAGCGCCGGCATTTTCGCTCAAATTCGACAAAAAGGCGCGGGTTTCTTCATCACCCCAGGTTTCCTGCAGGGCTGCTACATGGGTGACCATGGAGCTGTTGCCGCCCCTGGTAATCATAAATTGCCCGTCCCAGGCGGGATGGGCCAGCTCTTTTAAGGTTTTAGGCATTTTTTCCTCGCTGATCAGGTCCTTGTTGTAAATCAGCACCCGGGAGCGGGCGGAAAGACCCACCCAGGAACCGTCGCCGGCGCGGAAGCGCTGGTCGATTTTATCCAGAGCCGGGGAATCATTTGACTCCAGCAAGCCCTGGCGGCGCAGGTACTCCATGGCCCCGGCATCGTTAGATATGAATATATCGGCCCGGACGTTGTTTTTTTCCTCTTCGATCTGGTTGACCAGTTCTTCCCGGCCGGAAAGGACCCGGACGCGGATCCCTGTTTCTGATTCAAATTGTTCAAGGAGCGGTTTCACGAAAGTTTCACTGCGGGCGTTGTAAACGACCAGTTCCCCTTCGCCTCCGTCCCCCGGCGCGCAGCCGCCGGCGGCAAAGGGCAGAACTGCTGCTATACCTATAAACACTGTTAAAAGGCCTCTTTTAAGCCATTTGCTATTTATCATTTGTGAACCATCCTCCTGACACCGGGAGCTTTGTCCCGGCAGTAAATAATTTTAGGTGACCCTAACATTCAGGGAGAAAAAATAACCGTCACCGTTTTAACGGAAAAAATACCAAGAAGAACGTAGATGGTGCGGTTTTTAAAGTTTCAGGGGTTGCAAATAGGTTTAATCGTGCTGCTTTTTCAAACCTGTAATCGACCCCTGCTAATGATAGTTATACCATAGGAATAATATAAAATCAACAGTAAAAGGCTGCTTTTATGAAAATACTTTCCCATTTTTTAAGTTGAAAACTATGCAGTGGTAACTTGACCAGGTTGTTGAAAGAATTAACCGATAGAAATCGATCTTAGGCCTTTAAAGTTTTTTTCGCCAGGCATTCTGTTTATTGTTAGGGTAGCGAGCCTGCTGTGCCACCACCGCCTGCTACAGGTAAAGATCTGGTTTATTTACAGGAGCCGGTGACATTTCACCTGTTTTAAGTTATTATTAATAACCGGGAGGGAGCAGATGGAAAAGGGATATGTGCAGATCTATACCGGCGACGGCAAAGGCAAAACCACGGCTGCCCTGGGGCTGGGCTTGAGGGCTGCCGGCAGCGGCTTGAAGGTAATCATGTTTCAGTTCCTAAAAGGGATGCACAGCAGCGAACTCGACAGTGCGCCCATGCTTAAAGGCAGGTTTGAGATCATCCGCCTGGCTGAAAGCGCTAAATTTTTTGGGTCCCTGGATGGGGCAGAAAAAGAAGAACTCAAGGAAAAACTGCGAGGGGAACTGGGCCGGGTCAGGGAAGTGCTTGAAAACCGCTCCTGCGACCTGTTGATCTTAGATGAAATCATGGCTGCAATCCACGGCGGACTGCTCACGGTGGAAGAAGTATGCGCCCTGGTAGATTCCCGCCCCGCATCCATTGAACTGGTCCTGACCGGGCGCAAGGCCCCGCAGGAGCTGATCGAGCGGGCCGACCTGGTTACGGAAATGAACTGCATCAAGCATTACATGGACCGGGGAATTGGAGCCCGCAGGGGCATCGAGAAGTAGTAAATTAAGATTTGCCCATTGCAGGGTTTATTTTTTTTGTTTATAATGAAAGTAATAAGATGATATTTATCCTGTTTGTGTGACAGTTATATAACCGGAAACCGGCCGCCATTAAGCTTTGTTCGCAGGGAAAGACTGCAGGAGTTAACCGAAAATATAAGTGAACCAATTGACAAAGAAAAAGGTCTTTATATATTGGCCGTGGCGGCGTTGAATATTTTGCGGCAGTTTAATGCTAGAAGCGCCCGACATACCAGCGGACAGGAGTGAAGCCAGCTTATGCAGCTAACAAGACAGTCTGAATACGCCATCAGGACCATGCTTGAACTTTCCATGCTGCCGGAAGGTGAGTTCATGCAGAGCCGGACCATTGCGGCGCGGCAGGAACTGCCGGAGCAGTTTTTGAATAAAACCGTCCAAATTCTTGCCCGCTCAGGCCTGGTGGAAACCAGGCGGGGCATGCAGGGGGGGATCCGCCTGACGGTAAAGCCGGGGGAAATAACCATCGCCGATGTGGTTGCTGCGGTTGAAGGAAAAATTGCCCTTAACCCCTGCCTGGCGGATGGTTACCACTGCGCCAACCAGCCAGCCTGCCGGGTGCATGGAATCCTAAAGCGGGCCCAGGCGGCCATGCTGGCCGAACTGGGCAAAGAAACATTTGCCGAGCTGGCCGGTGAAGACGAAAACAGGATAACTTCTTAACCGGCAAGACTCTCTTTAATATCTTAAAGGAGGTATGTAAATGTTTTGCAATCAGTGTGAACAGACAGCAAAAGGAGAAGGCTGCACCGTCAGGGGCGTGTGCGGAAAATCGCACGAAGTGGCCACCCTGCAGGATTTGCTCGGCCACGCTTTAAAAGGCCTTGCTTTGTGGGCAGTTGAAGGCCGGAAAGCAGGAGTGATTGATGACCGGGTGAACCGTTTTACCGCTGAAGCTCTTTTTTCTACGCTGACCAATGTCAATTTTGATCCGGAACGTTTTACAGGTTTTATCCAGGAAGCGGTCAGGTTAAGAGAGGAACTGAAGAATAATGTAAAAGAGGCGGGAGTAAAAGTTGATTATAGTGACCCTGCCGCAGTGTTCCAGCCCGCTTCGGAAACGGAAATGCTCATAAAACAGGGTGAGGAGATCGGGCAGCCCTGGGATAAAGAAGTCCCGGAGGATATAACATCTTTGCAGCAGACCATGTACTTCGGGCTTAAAGGAGTCTCGGCTTACGCCCACCATGCCGCGATCTTGGGTTTTGAAGATGATACCATCTATGCCTTTTTGCACGAAGGCCTGGCTGCGCTGAATAGAAAGGACCTTTCCCTGGATGACTGGATGGGCCTGGTCTTTAAGTGTGGCGAGATTAACTTAAAAACTATGGAACTGCTTGATCGAGCCAACACTGAAACCTATGGCCATCCCGTACCCACCGAGGTGCCGCTGGGGCAAAAGAAGGGTAAGGCTATCCTGGTCTCGGGTCATGACTTGTACGACCTGAAAGCGATCCTGGAGCAGACTGAGGGCAAGGGGATTAATGTCTATACGCATGGCGAGATGCTGCCCGCCCACGGCTACCCGGGTCTGAAGAAATTCAAACATCTTTACGGCAATTACGGCACGGCCTGGCAGAGGCAGCAGAAGGAGTTTCTCGACTTTCCCGGCCCAATTGTCATGACTACCAACTGCCTCCAGAAGCCGAAGGATTCGTACCTGGACACTATTTACACCCGCGAGATGGTGGGTTGGCCCGGAGCGAAACATATTGAAAGAAACGATTACAGCGAGGTAATAGATCAGGCTCTTTCCATGCCCGGCTTTGAGCAAGATCAGGATCAGGGCACTGTGCAGGTGGGCTTTGCCCACAATACCGTGCTGGGAGTGGCCGACAAAGTGGTCAATGCGGTAAAAAGCAGCAACTTGAAGCATATCTACCTGGTGGCCGGCTGCGACGGGGCCAAGCCGGGGCGTAACTACTATACTGAATTCGTGGAGCAGACCCCGGAGGATACCATCATTTTAACCCTGGCCTGCGGCAAGTACCGTTTCTATGATAAGGACCTGGGCGATATCGGCGGCATTCCCAGGTTACTGGACATGGGACAGTGTAACGATGCTTATTCGGCCATCAAGGTGGCCTCCGCCCTTTCGGAAGCATTCGATACCGAGATCAATGATCTGCCCCTGTCGCTGATTATTTCCTGGTACGAGCAGAAGGCGGTGGCCATCCTGCTCACCCTGCTCTACCTGGGCTTGCGGGATATCCGCCTGGGACCGAGCATGCCCGCATTCGTCACTCCCAATGTCTTGGATGTTTTGGTGGATAAGTTCAACATTATGCCCATCAAGCCCCCGGAAGAAGACCTGGCCGCTATTCTCGGTTAAAGGCATTTCAAAGGCCAGTTATAACCCGGCCTAACCGGCCCAAATAGATCAGTTTTTTGATTAAACATGAAACGAGTGGTGGATAATGACGGAACAAAAAACAAGGTTAATATGCTGCAAAACCATGATGGAGGAAGTGGAAAAAATCAGGCCGGAAAACCAGCCCGTGGAATACATGGAGTATGCCCTGCACAGGACCCCGGAAAAACTGCGTGAAGAGCTGCAGAAACGGATTGATGCAGAAGAGGAGGCTGATACCCTGGTCTTTGTTTACGGGCTTTGCTCACGGGGGCTTGACGGCTTAAAGGCCGGCGACAAAACCCTGGTCATTCCCCGGGTGCATGACTGCATCAGCCTGCTGCTGGGCTCAAGGGAAAAATATGATAAGGAGTTCGGCTCCGATCCGGGCACCTATTACCTGAGCAAGGGGTGGATCGATCAAAAAGCCGATCCGCTCCAGGAATACCAGGAGTATGCTGAAAAGTATGGAGAAGATAATGCCCTGTGGATAACCCGGGAGGCGTATAAGAATTACAAGCGGATTGTCTTTATCGATACAGACCTGCCGGAGGTCGAAGAATACGCAGAGTATGCCAAAAAAGTAGCCGACTTTCTGAAGGTGGATTTTGTCAGAATCAAGGGAGAGCCGGATTTCTTCAAGAAAATTATAGAATGGGACTGGGAAGGCAGCTGCGTGATTGTCCCGCCCGGCGGGGTTTCAAATTACCAGGATTTTATGTAGCGCTATGCTTGCTCAGCTAAAAGCCCCTGGGTCGGGGTAAAGCCGGTAAAAAAGGCCGGTCTTTTTCCCGCCCGGGGGCTTGACTTATTTTTTGCTTATATAAGCAGTACCTTCTTGATCGACGGGCAAAATCGATCAGTCTTTCAGGTCTTCCATCATCTGCTTGTATTCCTCGCGGTCAATTTCACCTTTGGCATAGCGCTCTTTTACTTTTTCTGCCGCAGCCGAGTGCCCCGAATCAATACCCGGAGAACTGCCCTGACTTTGTTTTACGCTATTCACAACTAATATAATGACCGCTGCAATCACTGCTATAATAATAAGCCAAATGAAAATCATAAAGATCCATCCGCCTCCAAATCCCCATTCCCACATATGCATGATATTTTCTCCTTTCTTATGAATATTTTATCATCTTACTTAATTATACTACCGATGTTAACCAGTTGAAAAGCAATATTATGTCCAGCCCGATATTTAATAAATAGATCTCGGCCGGGAGTTATTAAAAACCGGTTATTCTTTTTACCATTAGAAAACCGATTCCTCTTCATGATAATTAAAACGGGACATTATCCCGTACTAGCCAAGCGAATAATATTATTCAAGAACAACATTATACCTATTGACTCTATAGGAATACGATTGTATAATATGCACAGATACCCCATAAGGGTATAGCATAAAAATTGTAGCTGGATTTAATGAGAGAACATCCACTACTTGAATCAAAAGAAAGGAGTGTGCAACTTGACAAAGCTAATTATATTGGTGTCGGTATTAGTGGTACTGGCAATATCGGGTACTGCAGTTATGGCACATGGAGGTTACGGGGCATTTAGCTTTGAACGTATGCTCCCCACGATGCAAGAACATCACCCTGGCTGGTCTGAAGAAGA
>PUKV01000003.1 GCA_003550645.1 Syntrophomonadaceae bacterium
AAGCTGCCCCCGGTCTCTAACGCAGCAGGTTGGGCAGCCACAGGATAATCTGGGGAAAGACCATGCAGAGGATCAGGCCGGTCAGCTGCAGTAAAACAAAGGGTACTGAAGCCCGGTAGATATCAGCGGTAGTGACACTTTTGGGGGCTACCCCTTTCATATAAAAGAGCGCATACCCAAAGGGCGGCGTCAATACATCCATCTGCAAGTTCACGCAGATCAGGATCCCGAACCAGACCGGGTCAAAACCAAGAGTCTCGGCGATTGGCATGAAAATAGGGATGACCAGCATTATAATACCGACCCATTCGATGATCATACCCAGGACCAGTACTATGACCATCATACCGATTAACAGGACCCAGGGGTCAACCGGCAGGGACAACATCATGCTTTTTACGAATTCAACACCGCCCACACCGTTATATACGCTGATAAACATTACAGCCCCAAACCCAATCCACATGACCATGGCCGAAAGGCGGATCGTCTCCAAACAGGCTTCCCTGACCAGTTTCCAGCTCAGGTTACGGTAAGCCAGGGCACATACCAGGGAACCAAAGGCCCCGATCCCTGCTGCTTCTGTGGGCGCAGCAATACCGGACAAAATTGAACCAAGCACGAAAATAATCAGCGCTATGGGTAAAATCAGCGCTTTCAAGTAGCGCAGCTTTTCCTGCCTGGAGATCCTGTCTTCTTCGGGCAGGCTCGGGGCTATTCCCGGCTGCAGGTAACTCCTGACCAGGATGTAAACAATAAATAAGCCGCCCAGCATCAACCCGGGCATCATAGCACCCAGGAAAAGCTGCCGGATCGATATGCCCGCCCACATCCCGTACATAATTAACATGATGCTTGGAGGAATCAGCACTCCCAGGGAGCCTCCAGCCATTACTGAGCCCATGGCCAGGTTGAGGTTGTAACCGCGCTTAAGCATGGAGGGCAGGGCGATCAGTCCCATGCTGACGATGATCGCCCCGATCACTCCCACCATGGCGCTCATGACGATGCTGGCCAGAACAGTCGCCACGGCCAGGCTCCCTCTCAGGGAGCCAACCCAGTGGTACACTGCCTCATAAAGGTAGTCGGTAATACCGGATCGCTCCAGCACGGCCCCCATAAATATGAACATGGGCACAGCCACAAAAATATAATTGGTCACCATCCCGAATATCGAAGAGGGGAGCAGGCCTACTGCCCTGGGACTCCAGAAGAGGTAAGCACTAATAACTGCTACAGCACCGGTGGCAAAAGCAATGGGAACATTTAATAGCAGCAACAGGAATAGTGAGCCGAACATGAAGAGGGTGATCATCCCGATGCTCCAATCAAGATCAAAAGTCATGATACCTCTTCCTCCTCCTTCCCGGTAATAGCTACCTTGAGATCACGGATAAAGTTGGCTATACCGGCAAGGAAGACCAATACTGCCGCTACCAGCACTCCCGCCTTAACCGGGTATATAATCGGGTTCCAGGGAGTTCCGCTTCTTTCCAGGATGCTGATTGATCTAATCGCAAAACTGTAGGAAGTTCGAAGCAGGGTAATCATAAATATCAGGAAAAAAATAAAAGCAAACAGATCCATGAATGCCCTGCCCCGGGGAGAAAAACGCCGGTGAATGAGGTCTACACTAATATGGGCCCTTCTCTTTAGCACATATGCTCCGCCCATCAGGTAAATAAAAGCACTTATATAGGTCATTGCCTCATGGCTCCATAGGAGGGGACGGTTAAAAAAGTACCTGCCGACAACTTCTGCCATAATAATAAAGATTACCGGAATACTCAGGTAGGAAAACAATATGCCTGAGTATTCCGATAGAGCATCAATTACAGAAAGCACATATCTCATCTAGATAAAGCCCCCAGTTCATCTGTTTAAGGGTTTCAGTCTATTATACCAATTGTTCTCATGTAATCCTTTTGTGATTCCAGGGCTTTTTCAGACAACTCATCGGTGGCGAAATCATCCCACAAGGTCGCAGCATACTCAGTCGCCCGCTGAATTTCTTCATCACTCCACTGGATTATCTCCACGTATTCTTCCATTTTTTCAAGGTATTCTTCGTCAAGTCTTTCAAAACGCTGGGCTTTAGTAACAGAAAGCTCCTTGGTGGCAACTTCCATGATAGCTTGCAAATCAGGGGGAAGCTCATTCCAGGCGTCCATATTGACGGTTACCTCTGAAGCCATCAACAGGGTATGCAGTCCCGGAATAATCACATAATCTGCGGCTTCATGCAGGCCAAGGGCCCAGTTGGAGTTGGGGCTAACCCACTCGGCAGCATCAACAACCCCTCTTTCCAGGGCGGGATAAATTTCCGGTCCGGGCAGGGTAACTATGGAAGCACCAAGCCCCTCAAACCAGCGTGCAGCTGCACCTCCGCTCCTTACTTTCAAACCGTCATAATCATCGATACTGTAAATTGGAACCCTGGAGTGAACAATTTCAGCACCTATGGGGGGAACTCCAAAAATGGCCGGTCCCACAAAATAGACCCCATGCCTGCCGTAAGCTTCCCGGGCAATATCAATTCCACCATGCTCCCAGAACCAGGCATCGAGTTGGTAAGCATGAGTGAAGGTGCCGGGAAGGCTGGTCAGAAGGTTGCAAACAGGCTCTTTACCGGGCCACCACATCGGAGTTTTCATACCTACCTCAAGGACCCCTTCGGCGACTGCATCAAAGGTTTCCATTGGGTCGACAACCGCTCCGATAGGTTGAAGTGTAATCTCCAGGCGTCCACCGGAGAGTTCGTACACCCGGTCCACAAAGGATTGCTGAACTTCAAGCCCCGGGTCCCCCGGTGTATAGATGCCCTGGGCCTGCCACTTGAATACTTCTTCCGGCTCTGCTACCGGATCATCATTATCGACCGGCTCTTCTGCCTCCACCTCTTCAACCCCCTCACATCCACTTAACAGAGGCAGCATGGCCAGAGCCAGGATGAGCAAAATCACCATATACCTGAATTTCACTTTACTTAACCTCCTTAAATTCATTGACCCTCACCTTTCAAATCGATATCCTCAAAACAATTATAGTGATTATCCTATGTTATCCCTCCCTTTTCGTATATTGATTAAAAGAAGTTAGAGCACATAAGTCCATCCTTAGCCTTTATGTATTTGCTGTTTTAAGCTGCCCCGGTATCGAGGGTGATGTGAGCATTTTATTCTAAAAACATTGAGCTTATAAACAATATTTAGAATATTATTCGTCAAAATTATCTAATATCCTTCTTTTCCATTATCAAATTTTTATGAAATATTTATATCTTTTTGGCTCAGTGGCTGCAGCCCTGGGGGGGCAATATCTTGTTAATAAAGTTTGTCAGGAAAAAATATACCTGTTATCTGGGCAGGGAATAAAGCATAACATGGGAATATAAAAGCTAACATAACATGGAGAGAGAGTTTGTAATTAAAGGTACGAAATCATCAAAATTGGCACACAAAGCTGCGGTAAATAAAGAACGCCTGGAGGATAGCGGTATTTATTCTTGATTTCCAGTTTCCTCGAAGCGGTGCATTTCGCATTCGCTCAGAGGCTTATTGTGATAGAATACGAGGTTGCAATAGGGGCACTGCGCCCCTTTGCCGGATTCCAGTGCAGACTTAATAAAGGTCCGGGCGGCGCCCTCTATTAACCTGTAGCAGTGAGGACAGCGAATTCTTTCCAACATCATACCCCTTCCAACATCTTGACCAAAAATAAAGAGCCAACCCTATAATAGCATAAGCCAGCCAAACGGGTTAATGATAATCACATATTACCACGCCCTGATAATTATAAAACTGCAGGCTTTCAAACCATGCTCCCGTGTACAAATTAAACAGACTGCTGAGAAAAACAGGTAAACTTTTAACTCTCAATGTCAACCGGTTGATTCTTTTTCGGAGCAACCATGCTTTCAGGGGCCAGGTTTGTGTCCAGGTCTTCTTTGGACAGCAACTTCTTCTCAAGAACAAGATCATAAATTCTTTTTCCGGTTTCAAGCGCTTCTTTAGCCAACCGGCTTGATTTTTCGTACCCCAGGCTCGATGACAGCGCTGTGATTAAGCCAATACTGCTATAAACCATTTCCCGGCAATGCTCTTCATTGGCGGTGATCCCATCTATACATTTATATTTAAAGGTATTCATTGCGTTCTTAAGCATTTCGATTGACTCAAACAAGCTTTGGACAACAACCGGCTGCATAACATTTAATTGCAGCTGGCCTGCTTCTGCTCCAAGGGTTACGGTCTGATCATTGCCAATCACTTTAAAAGCAACCTGGTTAACAACTTCAGGGATGACGGGATTTACCTTACCGGGCATGATCGATGAACCGGGTTGCATCGGTGGAAGATTGATCTCGTTTAAACCGCATCTTGGCCCGGAAGAAAGTAACCTTAAATCATTAGCAATTTTGGACAGCTTAACAGCCAGCCTCTTCACCGCTGAAGAATACATCACAAAAGCTCCTGTATCCTGGGTGGCTTCAATCAGGTTTTTTGCCAGGACAATATCAAGACCGGTAATCTCTCTTAGATACCGGACACATTTGTCGCTGTAATCAGGATCGGAGTTTATACCGGTGCCAATTGCAGTCGCTCCCATGTTGACCTCCAGAAAAAGCCTGGCATTTTGATCAAGCCTCTCGATCTCTTCTTCCAGGGTTACAGCGAAAGCTTCGAATTCCTGGCCCAGTGTCATCGGCACAGCATCTTGAAGCTGAGTCCTTCCCACTTTAATGACATCATTGAACTCCCCCCCTTTAGCCCTGAATGATGCTACCAGGGTCTGCAAAACCCTGGATAGCTCCATGTTTGCTTTAACCAGGGCGATTTTCACGGCCGTAGGGTAAACATCATTTGTTGACTGGGAAAGGTTAACATGGTTATTCGGGTGACAGTGTTTGTGATCGCCTCTTTCAAATCCCATAATTTCAAGGGCCCGGTTGGCAATTACTTCGTTGGCATTCATATTAGTTGATGTACCGGCTCCGCCCTGGATCATGTCTAAGATGAAATGAGATTGATACTTGCCTTTTATTAGTTCACTGCAGGCCTGGATAATAGCCTGCGCTACAGGCTCTGTAAGCAGCCCAAGGTCGTAGTTGGCCTTGGCTGCTGCCATTTTGACAGCAGCGAGTGCCTCAATCAAAGCAGGGAAAAAATAGAGAGGTATGCCGCTGATATTGAAATTTTCCAGGGCTCGCAAAGTCTGAATACCGTAATATGATTCAGCGGGCACTTCTCTGCTGCCTAAAAGATCGTTTTCAATGCGGACCTCACCGGAATGATACTGGGCAGCAACATTGCCTGCTTTAGTGCTCGTCTTTAGCATACGCCTGGATATAATCCTGGCAGCCTGGATCATAACCTTTCCGGCCAAGTCCGGATACTCTTCACTCAAGCGGTTAAATGAGTTTTTACTTAAAATCAAAAGTTTTGAATCCACAGTGGCCCTGGCATAAGTAGAGTGAGGCAGATCGTCCATCAAAGCATTCTCACCAAGGAAGTCATGCTTTCCAAAATAAGCCAGCAGCTTTTTTTCTCCAAAGGGCATAATGTTGAAAAGTTCCAGTTCACCTTCATAGACCATATAAAGGTCGTTTCGCCGGCTGAATTCTATGAATAAGTATTCTCCGGCTTTGTACTGCTTCAATTCTAAATGCCTGGCAATATGGTGCAAATCTTCATCCTTCAATAACTTGAAAAGTTCAATTTTACGTAAAACAATATCAACCCCATGTGCCATCATCTTAACCTCCATTCGAAAACACGAGCTTGCTTTTAACAATAAGTATAACAGATTATTACTGCTTAAGGCCTTCAATAAATAATGACGCGAATCTCCAAACAATAATTTGACATTTAATAATCACTCCTATATCATATAAAACATTAAATAGATTAATACTATAGTATACGGAGTGTCATAATGAAAACCGAAATGAATAAAGCAGCTCCAGATTTTACTATTTTGGATTGGCAGGAAAATGAATTTACTCTTTCAAGTTACCAGGATCAAAATAATATATTTTTAGTCTTTAACCGCGGATTTGTTTGACCTTATTGCCGAAAGCATATGGCGCAGTTGCGTCAAGATTACTCTTTATTTCGAGAAAGAGGTACTATTGTTGTCGCAGTAGGACCTGAGGAAAAAGAACCCTTCGCTCAGTACTGGGAAGAAAATCAAATGCCTTTTATCGGCATTCCAGATCCTGAACATAGAGTAGCAGATTTATATGGGCAACAAGTGAGTATGGTTAAACTTGGTCGTATGCCAGCTCAAATGATAATTGATAAACAAGGCATTTTGCGCTAT
>PUKV01000179.1 GCA_003550645.1 Syntrophomonadaceae bacterium
CAGCCCGGCCTCAACAGGTATGTTTTTATAAAGGGTAAGCTTAACGCCGGGTAAGCTTTTACCGGCCTTTTCTTCCAGTAGAGCGGCCGCCCGCGCTGCCAGGTTGTCCGGCTCGCAGAGATCCGGGTCAGTGCAAAAAAAATGCCAGCCTGTTCCCTGGAGGGGTTCAAAAAGCAGGGTGTCAGCCAGGGAGACCTGCTGCATAACTGATTCGAGCTCATGGAAACCATCCTGGCGACGGCAGGTAATGGTTAAACCTAGATTAATTTTAGCCGGCGCTTTAACCTTAAATGAAGTGGCCATTTCAACTCATCTTTACCAGGCGATTATTTTCTGTTATACCCGGGATCCGGCCCCGTTTCGCTACCGGCTTACCGCGCACTTCTTTTATATCGAGGGTCATATCTATAGCCGGGGCCCGGGCGATATAACTGCCTACACCGAAAGCATCAGCCCCCGCTTCAGTGAGCCTGGTAATCCGCTCCGGGTTCAGCCCACCGGATACAATAATCCGGACATGCTCATAGCCGTTCCGATTTAAGCGGGCCCTGGCCTCCCGGACCAGCCCGGGAGTAACGCCTCCCCTTTCGCCCGGGGTGTCGAGGCGGATCCCGTTCAGCTGCTTGCCGAGCGCATCGGCCACCCTGAGTGCTTCCTCGGTTTCATCTTTAAAGGTATCGACAAGAACTATCCGGGGGGCATCTTCAGGGATAAAGCGGTCATAGGCCCTGGCCAGTTCAACGGTATCACCGACAATAAGAAATGCAGCATGGGGGATTGTGCCGACCGGGGAACGCCCCAGGAGGAGAGCCCCCAGGATGCAGCTGCAGGCATCGGCTCCACCGATTACCGCGGAGCGTTCCATGACCGGTGCTACGGCAGGGTGTAGATGCCTGGCCCCGTAGCAGACCACCATGCGGTCACCGGCGGCTTCCTTGCATTTGCGCGCTGCAGTAGACCAGCCGCTGGAACTGGCTAATATACCCAGCAGGGGCGTTTCGAAAATTCCAAAGTCCCCGTAACGCCCCCGGATTCGCATCACCACTTCCTTTTCTTCCATGGGTTCCCCTTCCCGGAGGCACCAGATCTCCAGGTCACGTCCCCTTAAAAGATGCAACCCTTCTTCTATCCCGCCAAATACTCCTTCTTTAGAGGAAAATATTTCTGCGGTAACCTCCGTATCGGCCAGGCCCATGGAAGTCAACAGATCCCTGCTGCGGACAAAATAGATGTCACTGGTTAAACCTCGTTGTATTTCCGGTTCTGATGCTGAAAAAAAGCGCTGTTTCGAATCTACCTTGATCTGGCTAATTTCTTTTAGGGTGATGAAGTCCTCTATCTTCATTTTTTCCTCCAGCAGTATTAGATCATTGTTACTCCCAAAGTTTTTTCCATTTCCTTCAGGGCAAAGTTGTGTGCTTCTTCATCAAAACTGGCCACAGCATTTACCGGAACATAAACCTTGTAACCATACATCCGGGCCATGGCGGCAGTATAAAGGATACAGATATTGGTGACCACACCGGCCAGTTCAATTTCCTGGATCCCTTTATCCCGCAGGGTCAGGTCAAGATCGGTCCCAACAAAAGCGCTGAAGCGCCTTTTTTCGATTACCCTTTCCCCGGGCCGGGGAGCCAGTTCGGATATAATTTCATCACCCCCACTTCCCGCTACGCTGTGCGGAGGAAACAGGTTGAACTCAACGTCATCGCTGATATGGCTGTCGCAAACAAATATAACCGGGGAACCATTAGACCGGTATTCTTCTAAACGGGATTTAACCCGGGGAACCACTTTTTCAGCTACCGGGCCGATATAAAGCGCGCCATCAGGATTGATAAAATCAACCACCATATCGATCACAAGCAATGCTTTCACCGCTAACCCTCCTTAGTTGTTGGTTGTGCAGACGGTATTCTACAAAACCCCTCTTAATCCTGCTTTTCAGGGCCCCTAAAAAGCACCTGCCCTGCATAAAAAGAAAAACCGGATTATTAATCCGGTCTAATTCCGCTATTTTAGCCCTGGACCTGCTGCCCTTCTTACATTTTACACTGTACGGGGTAGAAATCCAGGATGTCAATAACCGGGAGAGTTCGCTTTAAAAACGAATCAACTCCTAATCTTTGCTAGCCTGCGCTTTGACGCATTTTCCCTTCGCTGAAGCTTAACTCAACTGTTTCAGTGAGGACATCGGTATAGCTGAATGAAAGCCTCTGGTTATAGTTGTTCTCATCCACCCTTACAATAAAAATCGAAGGATAAAGGCTTTCCAACACTCCTTCTTTCTCGTAGGTCTTGCGCCGGCCGCGGTTGGCTCGCAGTTTTATCTTTTCACCCAGGTGAGATTCAAGCTTCTTGCGGATTTCAAATAGGACGTCTTTTGCCACCATTTAAAACCACCTTATATTTATTCTACTGTATATATTAACATAATATCGGCCAATATGTCAAGAAATCCTAAGAAAATAACAAATAAATTGCCGCTCAAGCCTTTTAATCCTTTTTAACGGGTAAATCTATCAGCTACAGTGGCTGCTCCGTACGAGTAGGGCTTAATAAAAGCCTGGTAACCGCTTCCTATAACCATACCCACAACTTCTTTAATAATATCACGGGTTTCGCCTTTCTCCCCGACATCGAGGTGGATCTCCACATTCAGGCGTAGATCGCTGTCCTCGGCCAGCTTCTCAGTCAACCGGGTGGCTACCTCGAGGCTTAAATAGGTTTCGTAATAGATCCTTTGCCGCAGGCTTTCCATGTAACGCGTTTTTTGTTTATGATAGAAAAAACGCCCACCCTTACCAATGCGGTGGACTACAACGGCTGTAACAAACATGACATGGTCATTTAGGAATGAGTGTGAATCAGTACCGATAATCAGTTTATATGAATCATCAGGAAACTCATTGGTGTACCCCACCAGGTCTTCAAATAATTCCTGGAAAGATACCTTTCCCTTGGAGGGACTGGTAAAAAACATGCTCCCTACGACCTTTCGGTATTAGTGTAATTTCATTACTGCTTATCAAAATAATTATAAATTATTCGAGACAGCTTTGCAAATTGGATTACACTGAGCTCTTCGGGCCTCGCTGTGGGAGATAGAGGCACCTCTTCCAACAATTCAACCAGCCTGCTCCTGGAAAGATCAAAAAGGCGGGCCATGCCGTTGGGTAAAGTCTTCCTGCGCTGCTGGAATACTCCCTGGACAATCTCCCAAAACAGCTGTTCTTCGCTTTCTGAAAGATCCCGCCGGCGGGGCTTTAGTTTCAACACTGCTGAATCCACCCTGGGCCGGGGCCAGAATACGTTCTTTGACACATCAAACAGGATATTACCCCGGCAGTAATACTGGCTCAGCACAGATAAAGCCCCGTAGTCATGGTCGCCGGGTTTGGCGACAAGCCGGCGGGCCACTTCTTTCTGGAACATCAAAAGGGCCGTGGAAAAAGGAAACCCTGCCCTGAACAGGTTATACATAAAGGGGCCGGAAATATTGTAAGGCAAATTTGAGATTAATTTAACCGCTCCTTTTTCCGCTCCCAGGTTGCCTGCCAGGGTTATCCAATCCACCTGCAGAACATCCTGCTCTTTAATCACAACCTGGGGCCACGCTTCAAACAGGTTTTTAAGCAGTTTAACCAGGCCGCGGTCTATTTCCAGGACGATCAATTTGGCCCCGGCATGGGCCAGGGATACTGTTAGTGCTCCCGCACCGGGGCCCACCTCGATCACCCGGTCATCGCGCTGGATTTCGGCAGCACTTACAATTTTTCTAACTATATTGGCATCGATCAGAAAATTTTGCCCCAGCTGCCGGCGGGGCTGCAGGCCGTATGCTTCAAAAAGGTTATTAAGCACACGGGGAGAAGTTACATCCGGCATCTTTTCCACCACTAATAAACCTCATCCTTCCCGGTTTTGCTTTAGTTTACCTTTCAGGCCGGGCTGCGTCAAACGAATTCCTTCCTTCATATAAGGCGGGTTAGACCGGGGCATGGTGTGGTGCAGGCTGCCTTGCAATAACGGTTACCTTAACCACAGCATTCGCAAAAACATAATGACAAGACAGGTTTTATGCAGTATAATATATTTAACAACAGGAATAATTCAACTGTTTAAGCATTTTCCAGCCAGAAATTCTTTCCACCAGTTTCCCTTTAAATGGGGAAAGGAGGGATAGAACCAGTAAACTAATATGAGTGTGAATTCCACCGGTAAAGCGATTTTAATTTCAAGGAGGTATTTTATAATATGGCAGAGTTTAAGGAGATTTTAGATAACCTGAATAAAAAAATTGCAGAAGCTGACCCCTCGAAGCTAAAGGGAGTCAGTGCAGTATACCAGTTTGATCTTTCAGGAGACAATGGTGGAGTTTTCCACGTAACCGTAGAAGATGGAAAGCCTACCGTTGTTGAATCAGCCCATGACAACCCCAATATTACTATCACCATGGCGGCCGATGATTTTAACGATCTGCTGGAAGGAAAATTAAACGCCACATCTGCATTCATGGCCGGCAAGCTGAAGGTAAAGGGCGATATGTCCCTGGCCATGAAACTGCAGAGCCTGGTCAGCTAGAAGCCTTAGACTGGAAAGGTTACTGGCACTACAGTGAAATGCAAATCATTAATCAGGGCCTGTTAAACCACAGGTACGGATTAATCAACTTAGCTGCGGCCTGCGCTGCACTTTGGGACCTACGAGCCGTCCCCGCGGCACCGGTTAACTCTTAACCTTTCGCTGTAGCATTAAACCAAAATCGCATCCTTAAATGAACAAAGAAAGAACCAGATCTAAAAGACAGCGCTTTAGTTAAAAAACCTGGCGCTGTCTTTTATTTATAGCCTGAATCTTTATCCTTTTGTTTGAAACTTGATCTTTGGCAGGCCCGATAAAATAATGACATTCAATCGACATCAGTATCCGGTCCACCTCAAGCCCGGTCCACCAGGTAATCAGAAAAAAGGCGGACAGCATTCACGTAAACCTGCCCGGCAAACCGGTCCAGGTCCAGGTTCAGGGCCAGGGCGGCCCGTTCATAAACAAACTTAACGTAGGCCGGTTCATTGCGTTTGCTGCGGTAAGCCTGGGGGGCAAGGTAAGGCGAGTCTGTTTCCATGAGCAGGCGGTCTTGCGGGATATAATTCAGCAGTTCCCGCAAAGCATGGGAACGCGGATAAGTTAACGGTCCGGCCAGGGAAACATAAAACCCGAGATCAAGGAAAGCCTCCAGCTGCTTTCTGTCGCCGGAAAAACAGTGCATCACCCCGCCTTTAGAAGGCAGGGGCTCTTCTTTTAAGATCTGCAGGGTCTCGCTGTGAGCCTCCCGGCTGTGGACGATCACCGGTTTTTGAACCCGGCAGGCCAGGCGGAGATGTTCGCGGAAAATTTGTTCCTGGGCTTCCCGCGGAGAGAGGTTGCGGTAAAAATCCAGCCCGGTTTCCCCTACAGCCAGGACAACATCTTCTGAGGCCAGCTTTTCCAGCTTTTCCAGCCAGTTCTTTGAAACCCGGGCGGCGCCGTGGGGATGGATCCCGACAGAGGCGCCAACCTGGGGATATTTCTTGCTCAATTCCACCGAGCGTAGAGAGGACTGCTCATCGGTGCCGGCATTTACAACTGCCGCGACCCCTTTTTCCCGGGCCCGTTCCAGGACCGGTTCAAGATCATTTTTGAACTGGGAAAAATCCAGGTGGGCATGGGTGTCGATAAACGTAAGCACTTTAACTGATCCTGCTTCCCGGGGCCATCTTCTTGTCAACCGTACTCAGGGCCAGATCGCCGTCATCCCCTGTTGCCGCCAGCAGCATCCCCTGGGAAAGGACTCCCCGCAGTTTGACCGGCTTTAAGTTGGCAACAAATAAAACCTGCCTGCCGACCAGCTCCTCCGGCTGGTAGAATTCAGCCAGCCCCGCTACCACCTGGCGGAATGACTCTTCCCCCAGGTCTACTTCCAGCTTTAAGAGCTTGTCTGACTTGGGCACCCTTTCTGCAGAAACGATTTCGGCCACCCTTAAATCAACCTGCTGAAACTGCTCCAGGTTGATTAAGCCGGTTTGCTCCTCTTCCTGCTCAGGTATATCCCCCGGTTCTTCCGCCGGCTTATCCGCCCGCATAGCCCTGATTTCAGCCTGCATGTTAAGGCGCGGGAACAAATCATCGCCCCTTTTAACTGCAGTGCCGGGTTTAATCAGGCCCCAATCTTTAAGGCTCTCCCACTGCTGCAAATCTTCATTATTCTTGATCCCGATCTGC
>PUKV01000270.1 GCA_003550645.1 Syntrophomonadaceae bacterium
ATCAGGAGAGTGATCCTTTCTGCATAAAAGAAAAGCACCTCACCCGGCCTGTAACCAGGTTCGATAGACCCCCTCCTTTCAAAACAAACTGTAACTGCTCCCATCTGGCTGACATCATCACCCTTCCAAAAAGTACCGGCCTTTTTGATCTGAAGGCTTTTTTATCTTAATTGCAAGACTATCGCTTTTTTTTTATACATTTTAATAATACCATAAAAAACAAGCCCTGTTTAGCCGCTTATCACTGAAAATAAATTCATAACCTGCCTTAAAATCTGGGCACAGAAAGCGAAGCCCGGGGCATGAGGTAAGTAAACTTTTTTTTGTTATCAGAATAAACTGCTGCTAAAGCTTCACTCATGTTTTTTACCGGGACAAACCCGAGCCGGCGCGCTTTTCGCCGGTCAAGGTCGGAAACCAGGTAGACCCTTCCCTTCTGCAGAAGCTTACCAATTGTATAAGCCTTATGCCCGCCTAGAACAAAGTTACAGCGCAGGGCTGTTTCCAGTTCTGGCAGGGAGTCGTACTTCCCCGCCCATTTTTCGTAAAGATCGGAGCCAATTCCTTCAGAGCACCGGGCAACAAGAATTACCTCTCCCCGCGGCTTCAGCGCTTTCATGGCATTGTCGAGGGCTTTATGGGCCTGGTAGAGATTGATATCCTTCGGGTATCCACCGCATCCGGCAATTACTACATCGGCAAGCTCTTCAAGCTCTACACCGTAGGCCTGATCGGCCAGCGCGCAGGCTGCCAGGTGAGCCTGTTCCATGTCGCCGGCAAATACACCAAGGATTTGATTCTGCTTATCGAGCACTGTATTTAACAAAAACCCGCCACCGGCCAGTAAAGCCGCTTCCAATAGATCTTCATGGACCGGGTTTCCTTCAAGTCTGCCGCTCCGGGCCCTTTCATCAAGCAAGAGGCTGTGGTTCTTGCGAATTGTCTCCCGACCGGCAGCGCCCGGGACAAGGGCCTTCCGGCCCCCGCCATACCCGGCAAAGTAATGGTGAACAACGCTGCCGGTTAAAATACGCCGGTCTGTCCGCACCACTCTCTTATTGACCCAGACCGGGGTTCCAAAAGAAGTCTGGCCCAGAAAGTCCAGTTCATCTTTATGATCACAGTCATGGTTATAAAGCCTGATCCGACCGGCCACTTCTTCTCCTACCAGTTTTTCCATCTCTACTTCAGAAAGAGGACGGTGGGTCCCGTTGGTAAAAACTATGAAGATATCTTTTTCGGCTATTCCGGCTTCTCCCAGTTCTGATACCAGGATGGGCAAAAACAACTCGCTCCTGGCCAGCCTCGTCGTATCATTAACCAGGATGCAGATCTTCTCGCCGGGCCTGACATATTGCCCCAGGGAAGGAGGTGCCACCGGGTAGCGAAGAACCGTCCTGATCTTTTCATGAGGGTCATCCAGGGGCAAGAGAGTTTTAAGGTCCAGGATCTCACAGCTAACGCCTGCTGGAATGTCAAAGGTAATCGTTTCTTTTCCATAAGCAAGTTCCATCGTTGTCAACACCTTTGAAGCCCTTTCCTGCACTGTAAACTGAGCGCCAGGCTGATAAATAGCGGGTTTTCAACCGGGCCAAGACAGGGTCTTTCAGGAATTTTTTTTACTCTGGTTAAGCCAGAACGATTTCAGGGTGTACTGTTTATGGCCCATCCCCAGGTCCTGGCCGTGTTCAATGATGTAGGAAGAGTTGCGGTTATTTACAGCCTTGAATTTATCCTCTACGTCCTGTTTGTCCCCCAGCACCGAGTTGGCCATGACCGGGGCCCGGTTAACCAGGTCCAGGGAGGCCTGATCAATAGCCACCGGATCGGTTGATCCGAGGATGCCCAGGTTGGGGACGATCGGGACATCGTTCCAGGGGGCACAGTCACAATCGGGCGTCACGTTCATGATGTAGTTTATAAACCCGCTTTTTCCATTTTTCGGTTTGACTACTCCCCAGGCATATTCCGCAGTTTTTTCCTGGATCGTCGCTTCATCGGTCTCCCAGTTGATGGGAATGGCCTGCACCGGGCAAAAGGCGACACATTCCCCGCAACCGATACAGAGATCACTATGAATATAGGCCTTATTCTTTTCAACTCTTTCAATTGCTCCTTCAGGGCACCTGTCTATGCAGGTGCCGCAGGCTGTGCATTTATCGGAATCTACTTCTGGTTTCAGGTCAGAATGCATGGTTTGCTTACCCGCAGGACTGCCGCAGCCCATACCCAGGTTTTTTAACGCTCCGCCAAAGCCGAACAGGTCGTGCCCTTTGACGTGGCTGACGGCAATAACAGCATCGGCATTATGGACAGCACTGCTGATCTTTACTGTATCAAAGTGCTTGCCATTAACGGGCACATTAACATAATCTACCCCTTTCAAACCGTCAGCAATGATCACAGGGGCACCAATGGTTTCATAACCAAAACCGTTTTTCAGTGCAGTTTCAATGTGGTCAACGGCATTGCGCCTCTTGCCCACATAAAGAGTATTGGCATCGGTTAAAAAGGGCTTGCCCCCTTTTTCTTTTACCATCTCCACTACTACCCGGACCAGAGGCGGAGGGATAAAAGCCAGGTTACCCTCTTCCCCAAAGTGCAATTTTATAGCCACCAGGTCGTTTTCTTCAATGATGCCTGGAATCGCAGCCTTTTTAACGATTTCCCTGGTTTTATCAAGCAAATTCTTATCCGCCTGGGTGGTCATGTCGCTAAATATTACTGTGCTGCTCATTTCACTCATCCTTTAACTGATTGTTGAGTATGGCTTTCTAATAATAGTTAATTTCTCTAAGCATATAATTCTATTCCGAACCCAAAAAACCTTTGTTTCAAAAGATCAAGGCTCTTTTCATGTCAAAGTAAAAAGGTTTGTAGGAGGGAACGAACATGTCAAAGAGGTGCATTTCAAGGAGATGGGGTTAGGGACATAAATTTATTTATGCGCAATTTTTTGATGGCTGTCATTAAGGATAGTGCCCAGGTACTTAAGCAGTAAAAGCAGAGAGGCTTAAAAAAACTATCACTGGCGCCGTTCCTTTAAAATGCCTTTTACATTTAGGGGCCTTGAGGCAAATCGACAATTCCAAGCTCTTTCATGACCCCCCGGGTGGCGTGGTTCAGTTTTTCTTCTCTTGCCTTATCGAGTGGGAGTGGGGTGTGGGTTTTTTTTAATTCTTCCACCCGTTCACGGGCTCGCTGAAAAACATCTTTTTTACCCTCCATATTCCAGGTATCGCGGTCACGGCGATCTACAACCGGTGAAGGTATAAAAGGTTCTTTCTTGAACAACTTAAAGGTATGATCAGATTCAAGGTAGACTCCACCGGGACCAAGCTGATTAATCAAATCAACAGCCAGCGCTTCCGGAGAGCAGTCAATGCCGCGCTGCAACCGCAGGGCTGTTCCGCATATTTCATGATCTATGACCAGCTTTTCTATACTGAATGAGCTGACAAAATCAAGTGAACCAGCCCCTGAAATCATATTGATCCCGGCCAGCTGGGCAATAATGCCGCTGATCCCGGTTTCAAATCCGGCCTGCATGTCTATTAGCTTTGAATCGCTTAGAGCAGCATAAGTATGGGTGGGCAGGCCAAAATATTTACCCATCTGGGAGTAGGCAGCCGCAATCATGGTCGCTTCTACTGCGCTGAGCGGGGTGGTGCCAAAACGCATATCAAAATGCACCGGGGCGCCGCCGTAGACTACCAGTGTACCCGGATTAACACACTGGGCTAGCACGATCCCGCTTAAGGTTTCAGCGGTATGCACAACCACAGAACCGGATAAGGTTACCGGCGAAGCAGCACCTGGCATGGGCATGGAAACTGTCTCCAGGGGCAGGCCGAAGCGGGCACAATCGATAATATTACGGGCACTAATCTCGGTCCATTTCATCGGAGGCGATGGGCAAATATCAAACACGGCTACCGGCTTCTCCCTGAGGTGGTCTGTTCCTCCCACGGCTGCCGCCAGCATCCTGTGCATGTGCTCAACCCCTGGAATACTGAAAGCCCCGGTTATTACTGCCTTTGGCGAATTCTTCAGGCACAGGTAAAGGCGGTAGCTGTCCCCGATAGGCTTGGGGACATCATAGCAGACCACAGCAGTGGATTGGAGATGAATGTTTTCTAAGGCGTCATTAACCCGGCTGATTTGAACCAGATCTTTTGATTGCGACGGACGCACCGTTTTGCCGTCTGATTCTACAAACCTGATCAGTGAAGATCCCGGGTCGAAATGAACATTATTCCCTCCAAGGCTTGCTGCCGGCTCGCCCTCTCGGTTATAGAGCTGAAATGATGCCGGTGCTTTTCTAATGGCATCACCTACCATCTCCGGGCTAATCCGGGCTTTCTTACTGCTAAAATCAACAGTTGCTCCATTTTCCTTTAGTATTCTAAGTGCCTCTTCGGATTCAAACATGACCCCGGTCTTTTCCAGGACCTGCAGGGCTTTCTCGTGGATCAGCTCAACCTGCTCATCGCTCAAAAGCCTCAAGGATGGCTGCCCTTCAAAGGTATATTTTTTCATCAGGCTTCACTCCTTGCAATAATAATATCAATAAACCATGAAAATGAAAAAGGGCAGCATAGAGACTATTACTCCCGGTTGGACTTCTAATAAGCAATAATTAATGGAGTAGGACTTCTAAGGTCTTAGAAACTGTTATATGGAAGGCAAGAAAACCCCAAAAAAATACACAGTCAGAATCGTTATGCTAATCGTGCCAATTGTAATCATTAATATCTTTCTGGTTTGTTTATCCATAATGACAACTGATGCCTCCTTGTTAAGCATAATTATCATCAATTATTTGCTATGTTATACCATAGTGTTAATTAACCACCAGTTTTTGCATGCACAAGAGTAGTGTAAACTGATTATATCAACACATTAGCAGCAGGAGCATAAAATATCTATACTCCAAAAGGGGGGATATTTGCAGTAAAAAGAGGTGATATTATATAAAAAGAGAAGTAGATATTTTCATTTTTCTTTTGAGGATAATCTTACCAGTTCCTTTTTCTTGCTTACACCAAACTTATTATAAATATTTCTTAAATGGGTTTTAACTGTGTTCGGACTGACAAATAGTTTACTTGCTATGTCTTTATTGGTATAACCTTTAATGATTAATATGGTTATTTCAATTTCCCGGGGGGTTAGTTTTTCCCCGGGCATAAGATGCGCTTCCAAATTTTCCAAGATACCACCTGAAAGGCTATATTGCCGGGCATTCCCTTCTAATAATCCGGGTAGTTTTTCATCTATATGCCGGCTCAACCAGGGAACAACAAGGAAGACAATAAAAATACTCAAAGATGCAAAAATGGCAGTGATTAATCGAATACTTTCACCACTTCGTAAGAGAATACCTCCAAACAAGTCTCCAAGAATGATTCCACCCAAATTTGCGGCTATAGCAAAACCGAAAAATATAAAAGGCGCTTTATATAAAAAAGCCAGGCTGCCTAAAGTAACCCACAAAAACAGATCCAACATTGCAAAAGCAGCCTCTAATAAGCCTACCGTCAAAATAAAACCGGCAACCAGTTCACTTATCAACGCAAAAGAAACAAAAGCCAGGCCCAATAAAGCAACAGCCATGTAGATCGGAAAATATCTCTGCAACTGTTCTCCATAAACATACATAATCATTAAAACCAAAATATATAAAACAAAACGGTAATAAAAAGCAAAAGGCACTTGAGCATCCAAAGAAGGAAGAATAACTTTGAACATTAACCCACCGTTCAGGTAAAGGGCAAAAACAAACAGGCATATTATAGCTAAAAACGACCTGGAAACAGGAACCCTCTTATCAATTTCTTTTGAATTTTGCAGGTACGGAAAATTAAAACCAATTAGCACCACCCCGGCTCCGATAAGCGGTAGCAGGGACAGCACCAGGACCGCCTGGGCATGTAAAAAAGATGAAAGCAGGTTAAAAATGACAAAAATCACATTGCCCCAAATGATGATAGCAGCCATAAGCTTTAAACGACCATTGTTGGGTATAAAAAGCGAATAAAAACAGCACCATCCCAGGACATAAAGTGATGAAAAAAAACCAAATAAAGCCATAGCCGGAATCCACAAAATATCATAAGGTAAAAACAATAATACATTTGTGACAATAGTGGCAATCAAGCTGGCCGACATCATTTTCAAACAAGCTCTGGTTTTATTTATAAAAAGGCCGCCCAGCAAATATGTCAAACCATGCACTACAGCAAATAATAAAAACAA
>PUKV01000256.1 GCA_003550645.1 Syntrophomonadaceae bacterium
ACCAGGGTGCCCCGGCGGTGACCGGGCCCCGGGTGAACTACCATCCCGCGCGGCTTGTTGATTACCAGCAAATCTTCGTCTTCATAGATAATATCCAGGCTGATCGCTTCCGGCTCCAGGGTGGAGTCCTCAGCCGGGGGGACGGTTACCTCGACCAGTTCACCGGTCTTGAGCCGGTAATTCTTATCCCTGCAGGTTTGCCGGTTCACCTGCACCATTTCTGCCTCCAGCAGTCTTTGAGCCTGGCTCCTGGATAAACCGGTCACCCGGTCTGATAAAAACTGATCCAGGCGGCGGCCTGCATCGTCGGGCCCGGTCGTAATAACCTGGTTAGAGGAAGCACCGGAACAATTTTTACCGGTGTTTTCAAACCCGGAATTCATTTTTTTGCTCCCTTGCGCCGTTTTTTCAAGCTCTTTGCATCGCCCGTCTTACCGGCAAAACCGCTGAAAACAAAGATGGCCGCTACAGATAGGAGGACCAGGGCCAGGCTGAAATTTTGGGCCGCAGTCAGGCCGAACCAGGCCGCTTCTTCCTGCCGGAAAAATTCAGTGGTAAAGCGCAAAACACCGTAAAGGGCAAACATGGACAGGAGCACAAATCCAACAAAAGGCCTTTTCGGCCGCAGGTACTTCAGGATTATAAAAATAATCACCGCACCCAGGGCGGCATACAGCTGGACCGGGTGGCGCAGCAAATCATCGGCCATACCGGCAGGCACGGCCCAGGGCAGGTCGGTTACCCGGCCGTAGCAGCAGCCGTTCAAAAAACAGCCCACCCGGGCAAAGGCGTAGCCAAGGGGCAGGTAAGGCGCCATCAGGTCGGCCAGCTTTAAAAAACCGATCTTGCGCCAGCTGCTCCATAGATAGAGGATAAAAACTCCCAGGAACAGTCCGCCGTAAAAAGATAGCCCGGCGAACTGGGCAAACAGAATCTCTACCGGGTTGGCGCTGAAATAATCCCAGTTTAAAAAAACGTAAAGAAGCCTGGCCCCGATCAGGCCGAAAAAAACAGCGGCTATGACAGCTTCAAGAACATGATCGGGATTGAGGTCTTCACCGGGGGCTTCCCTGTAGAGGGCCAGCGCCGAAATGAGGACGCCCAGGGCGATCATCAATCCATATGAATAAACGGTTAAGTTGCCGATGGTAAACAATTCAGGATACAAATCAATCAACTCCTATCGCTTTGTTCGCCCCGCAGGTTGAGATCGCGCCAAAAGGCAACCAGGAAAATACCGATGCCGATTACGATCGCTGCATCAGCCAGGTTAAAGACAGGCGGCCAGATCGTAAAATTGATAAAGTCGATCACGTAAGCCGCTGTAACCCTGTCGATCAGGTTGCCCAGCGCTCCACCAAGCTGCAAAGAGAGCCCCAGGCGCATCCACCGGTGATCTTCGGATAAAAACCGGTAGTAATAGAGGATCAGGACAACCACCACCAGGGTAACAGCAATGAAAAAAGCTGTCTGGTAAGGAAGCATCCCGAAAGCGGCACCAGGGTTGCGCACATAGGTTAGATATAAGAAATTATCGATCACGGTTACCGATTGTCCCAGTTCCATCATGGAAATCACCAGCTGCTTGCTCAGCTGGTCGGCAATGATGATCGAGCAGACAATTATAAGCAGATTGCGCAATCGCTTCCCTCCGGTCTTATCCTTCGCTGCCGTCCGTCAACCTGGCTACTACTTCGCTGCAGCGGGGGCATAGTTCCTGCCCGGATTCAGCAAAGATCCAGCAGCGCGGGCATTTGTTCCCCCCGGTCTTTTCAACCAGGATTTGTATTGGAACGCGCTGTCCTTCGACAGCACCGGAGGGGGCTGCCGACTTGTCGGGCAGCAGCTGTGCTTTCGAAACAATAAACAGCTGGGTCAGCTCTTCGTTAAAGTACTGCAGCTGTTCATACAGGGAACCTTCGGCCCAGACGGTAACCGAGCCTTCCAGGGAACCACCAATCTTCTTGTCTTTGCGGGCCTGCTCCAGGGCCCAGGTAACCTCTTCGCGCACTTCAAGCAAGGTCTGCCAGCGGCGCCCCAGTTCTTCATCAATCCAGGCTGGATCCGGTTCCGGCCAGTCGGCCAGCTGAACGCTCTGCCGGTGCCTGGCGGGGAGATGCTGCCACAGTTCTTCAGCCGTAAAGGTAAGAATCGGCGACATCATCAAAACCAGTTGCTCCAGGATTGTAAGCAGGGCGGTTTGAGCCGACCGGCGCCCGTGATCGTCCGGGGCAGAGCAATACAGGCGGTCTTTGATCACATCAAGGTAAAAATTGCTCATGTCTACTACGCAAAAATTATGGAGGGCATGGAAGAATTGATGATATTCATAGCTTTCATAAGCCCTGGTTACCTTGTCCACCAGTTTACCAAGACGGTAGAGGGCCCAGCGGTCAAGTTCTTCCATGGACTGGTAATCAACAGCTCCGGTATCAGGATTGAAATCATAACAGCCGGCCAGTAAAAATCGGGTGGTGTTGCGGATCTTCCGGTATACTTCAATCAGCTGTTTAAGGATATTTTCCGACAGGTGAACATCGTGGGTAAAGTCGGCCGAAGATACCCACAGCCGCAAGATGTCCGCCCCATACTGCTTGATAATGTGTTCGGGAGCAATAACATTGCCCAGCGATTTGGACATTTTTTTACCTTCGCCATCAACCACCCAGCCGTGGCTGAGCACAGATTTATAGGGAGGCTCGCCCCTGGTAGCTACGGCCGTGAGCAGGGAAGAGTGGAACCACCCCCGGTACTGGTCGCTGCCTTCCAGGTACATATCGGAAGGCCAGTGCAGCTCCGGCCTGGTTTCCAGGACAGCGTCATGGCTCGACCCGGAATCGAACCAAACATCCATGGTATCCGTCTCTTTCCTGAACCCACCGTGACCGCACTCGGGGCAGGTAGTGCCTTCGGGCAGGATTGCATCGGCTTCCCGGGCGAACCAGGCATCGGAGCCTTCACGTGAAAACAGTTCGCTCACCGCATCAATGGTATCCTTGTTGATCAGGTGGGCATTACAGGAAGTGCAGTAAAAGATCGGAATCGGCACACCCCATACCCTCTGGCGCGAGATGCACCAGTCCTGTCTTTCAGCAATCATATTATAAATCCGCTCTTCGCCCCACGCGGGAACCCAGTTGACCCTGTTAATCGCCTTTAAGGCGTCCTGGCGAAAACCGTCAATGGAAGCAAACCACTGCTCGGTAGCCCGGTAGAGGACGGGCAGTTTGCAGCGCCAGCAGTTCGGATACTGGTGCTCAACGGGAATGGTTTTGATCAGGGCCCCCATTTCTTCCAGGTCTTCAATCACTTTCTTGCCGCCTGCTTCATAGTACATTCCGGCGTACTGACCGGCTTCTTCGGTAAAATAACCGGTATCATTTAGAGGGCTCAGGACGGGCAGGTCGTTGGCCTGACCGACAAAAAAGTCTTCATGACCGTGACCGGGGGCGGTATGAACACAGCCGGTCCCCTGTTCCAGGGTGACGTGGTCGCCCAAAAGCAGGATCGACTCCCGCTTATAGAGGGGGTGGCGGCAGAGCAAACCGGCCAGATCACTGCCCTTGAAACGTTTAAGAATCGGCCAGGGCTCTTCTGCTCCGGCCAGGCTAGAAACTTCTTCCAGCAGCCCTTCAGCCAGCAGGTATTTTTCCGAGCCGGCCTGGACCAGGACATAATCCAGATCCGCATGCAGGACGATGGCCAGGTTGGCCGGGATGGTCCAGGCGGTGGTGGTCCAGATCAAGCAGTAGGTATTTTCCACTCCGCCAAAATGGCCTTTGTCGTCTAGGAACGGAAACTTCACATAAATAGAATCAGAAGTCTTATTGCCATATTCAATTTCCGCTTCAGCGAGGGCTGTTTCACAGCTGGCACACCAGTATACGGGGCGCATCCCTTTATAAATAAAGCCCCGCTCTGCCATGGCCCCAAAAACCTTGATCTGGCGGCCTTCAAATTCAGGCGCCAGGGTCAGGTATGGATTATCCCAGTCGCCTCGCACTCCGAGCCGTTTGAACTGGTCCCGCTGGATATCGACATACTGCAGGGCATAGTCGTGGCACATTTTGCGAAACTCGAGATCGGTTATTTCCTTGCGGTTAATTTTTTTTGTTTTTATGATCTGGTGCTCGATGGGCAATCCGTGCGTATCCCAGCCGGGCACGTAAGGACAGTCAAAGCCCCGCATGGTTTTATATTTATTAATAACATCCTTGAGGACCTTGTTCATAGCCGTTCCCATGTGGATATCGCCGTTGGCATAAGGCGGTCCGTCATGTAATATATAGCGGGGCGCTCCGCTGCGATTTTCCCGCGCCAACCTGTTAATATCGATTTTCTCCCAGAATTCAATTATTTCCGGTTCGCGCTGCGGCAGCTTGGCCCGCATGGGAAAATCGGTCTGGGGCAGATTTAAAGTATCCCGGTAATCCATGTCCATTTCTCCTCCGTTTACCTTTAAGTTTGAGTTGGTATTGTGTAAAATCTATAGCTGCTCAGCCAAATTCTCGTTAACCCGGCAAGCCTGAAATAAAAAGTTAGGCGAGCGTAATTTTCATTTCAGGCAATTATAATAACAGCCTGGTAATAGGCTGAGCAAAAAGAATAAATAAAAAATCGCCCCTGGAAAGGGACGAGATTTCTCCCGCGGTACCACCCTAATGGCCGTACAGGTTTCCTGAAGGCCTCTTTAATCAAGCCGGTAACGGCGGCCGCCGTCCGCATCTACTCTTTCCGGCTGGAAATTTCGGGCGGAAACTCCCGGGTGATCTTCAGCAGGAATGCCCGGCCGGACTCTCAGCTCTTACCGGCTCTCTGATCGGGCATTTTATCCTGCCTTGCTGTCCCGTTCACAGCTTATGATAAAGATTTCTCACTACTCAAGCATACATAGCCTGCCGGGCCACAGGGGCCGGTTCTACCGTCTACCCTCTACTTTAAAGCGATGCTGTAAGAAAAGTTCGAACCGTCCTCATGGAGCCGCTTATCATTCAGCAAGGGCATCAGGCTGAATTGTTACAAAGATTTTAGCATGTCACCATGATAAAATCAATATCGGCTGAAGCAGCTACAAACAACCTTATAAATCGGGATCGGTGTCGAAGTCGTGATCCCGCTTTGGCCTGAAATCTTTCTTTCTGTCAAATCTCCGGGTTGATTCAAAATCATACCTGGGAGCAAAATCAGGCTTGGGATCAAATTCCGGCTTGGGATCGAACTCGGGCTTAACATCAAAATCCGGTCCGGTGTCAAAATCGTAATCCTTTTCATAATCCGGCTTTGAATTATAGTCGGTCCCGGTCTCAAAATCATCCCCCGGGCCATGGTCTTCCCTTGATGCAAAACTCTCTTTCGGTTCAAAGTCAGACCCTTCATACCCGGACCCGGATTCGTAACCTGTTGATTCAGACCCGGATATTTTCTCATAATTCGGCCGGGACACGAAGTCGCGCCTTCCTTCGCCACGGGCCTGGTCTTCATGCGTTTCCAGCAGCCAATCTTCATTTTCAAGTGAAGAGAGCTGAGCCTCTATGAATGAACGGAAACGCATCTTGAATATCCTGGCCTGCTTGAACAGCTCCTCCTGCTCGGAGAGAATTATACTGGACCGGTAACGGGCATCTTCAATAATCCGCTGCGCTTCTTTCTCAGCCTCCCTCCTGATCAGGTCGGCTTCACGCTTGGCATTTTGCTTAACCTCTTCGGCGGTTTCCTGGGCAACAACTATAGCATTATGCATGGTATCTTCCAGCTTTTGATAATTCTTATTCTTCTCCTGGAGCTGGCTGAGCTGGTCTTTTAATTCCATGTTCTCCCTGGTCAGCTGTTCAAGATCCTTGGCTACGCGATCCAGGAATTCATCGACATCCTCAATGTCATAGCCTCGAAACGAACGCTCAAACTCTTTATTTTGTATGTCCATCGGGGTAATAGGCATTGATAATCCTCCTTGAAAAAATATTTAACATAAACAAATACGCTCACCGGAAAAAATAGCTTCTGAATCCGATTTATACCAATTTTTCAATACATGGAAAAGTTCGACGGTCAAAAATCTTTTCCTGCTTGATCAGCTATATTTTTTTAGTTTCAAGCGAATTCTGCCCTTCCTGGTTTCCCCTTCCACTGTATCAAGCAGCAGCCGGCCGCGTCCTCTAAGTGAAATTTGATCACCTTCTTCAACCTGCAGAGATGGCGAAGTTATCGGACGCCAGTTTACCACCACCAGACCTCCTTTGATCAAACGGACCACTTTTGACCTGGATAAGCCAAAACCGAGTGAAAGCAGCGAATCAACCCGCAGGGAAGCTACCGTCCCCTTGACTTCTTTACCGTTTTTACCGGCCAGGTCCAGCTGAGCGGCTTCAGTTACTGTGCAGTTTACCGGAACCCGCCCTACCTGGGAAAGGTTGGAGCATATATAGTCAGCTTTCGACTGCATGACCATTACAACAGCCCTGCCTTCTTCGATCATAATGATATCACCAACCTGGTCCCGCTTTAAACCCAGGCCCAGCACCGCACCCAGCAAATCACGATGCCCGAATGTTTCCCTGTCGCCGGGCCATTCAACCATAACCGCAGTTACGGGCGGCAGAGGCCCCTGGTGCTGAGCGGGAAAAACATGGATCACGTTTCTTTCCGCTTCGGGATATCCGCCGTATACAATGTATGACAGGGCCTTTCTTTTTCGCAGCACCGCTTCAGCCAGCTCAAGCTGCCGCGGATCAAGGAAAGCCGTGCTGTAGGTCCGGTTACCCTCCACTTCTTCAAGCCTGCGGTCAAAGTGCTGCTGCCACTTTTTTTCTTCCTCCGTCAGGGACGCACCCCAGCTCATGTATCGACCCCCTGTTAATTAGTAGTAGAGGTAATTTATAATGATCTGCTGCACTATCCTCAGCAGAATAAGCAACACGATCGGGGAAAGATCAAGGTAGCCCATACCCATCTTGACCGTGGGAATAACACTGCGCAGCGGCGCCAGCAAGGGCTCGGTCAGTCCGTACAGCACCCTGTAGATAGATGACACAGTTTCACTGCCCCCGGCTCCTCCAGCGCCCATCATAAACCAGGACATAATAATCCTGCCAAAAATGATAAAGTAGTAAATGCGGATAAAGACCAGTAATCCTTCTGCTATCAAGGTCATAGAATTCACCTGCTTTCTCCAGTCTGGTTACTCTTGCTACATAGTATCCGCCCGGAAATTGTCAGCCTGAAGTGAAAGTTATGCTCGCTGATCGGTCAGGCAATTTGTTAAACGGCAAAGGATACATTCCAGGATTATAGCTTACCGGGCCCGGTGTTTCAAATCTGAGCAGTCCTCGCTCGATCAACGCTTATTACAAATACTTTCAGCGATTAATTCAATACTACAACATCCAGTTTTTTTAGTCATTAAAACTATAACATAAGTCAATACTCAGGCATAGCCCGCTATGCCACAGGGAGGCGCTGTTTATCAATCACCCGGGGCACCAGGCCGGACAGCTGCTAACACAAATCATTTCCGGCCGAACAGGGCCCCGCCTATACGCACCATGGTCGCTCCCTCTTCCACCGCCACGGCAAAATCATTGGTCATGCCCATGGAGAGTTCAGGCAGTTCCAACCCCCTGATGGCATTTTTATCGCGCAGTTCCCGCAACCGCCTGAAATAGGGGCGAGCTTCTTCCGGATCATCAACGAAAGGAGCCATAGCCATCAACCCCTTGATCTTAAGGCGATCAAATCCGGCCGCCTGCTCCAGGAACGGCCCCACTTCCTCCGGTCTTAACCCGAACTTGCTCTCTTCGCCGGAAATGTTAACCTGGACCAGGACAGTGATTTCGCGTCCAGACTTCTCGGCCCAGCGCTGCATTTCCTTTGCCAGGGAGAGGCGATCCAGGGACTGGACCGTACTGTAAACAGGCATAATATATTTGACCTTGTTCCTCTGCAGGTGTCCGATAAAATGCCAGTTCACACCGGGGAGGCCTTTGACCTTGTCGGCTTCTTCCTGGACCCGGTTGGCTCCAAAATCGGTTATGCCCAGTTCGGCAGCCTGCTTAATATCCTCCAATGAGGCGCTCTTAGTAACAGCAATCAACCTGATCTCTTCAGGGCCGCGTCCCGCTTTAGAGGCAGCGCTTTCCAGTTCAGTGGTTACTTTCCGGTAATTATCAGCAAGCAATTCCAACAATTAAAACCCTCTTTTCCATCCGGCTCAAATGAACCCTCAACCGGATTTGATCCGGCACGCAACCTCACCCTTGATTAGAAACTGCAAACCCGTCCTGCACCTGTTTGATTAGTTAAGGTTAATGTGCTAATTCAGCCTCCGCCCTTCCTCCACCAGTTCATGACGGGTAATAACCAGGCTCTGCGGCTCAAGACCTTCAACCAGGATCCGTTCATCTTTACGCTCAATAACTTGAACCGGCTGGAAAGCGACCCGTCCGCCCCGGTTCACAAAAACCCCTTTATCCCGGTCTTTTTCAAACACCGCTTCCGCCGGGACAATTACACCTTCCTGCCTGGAATAAAACAGTTCAGCTTCCGAGCGGCGGACCTTATCAAAACCATCCACCTGTTTTTCGATCCGGTAAGTCAAGCGAACTTCTTTATCATCTTCGTCAACTGCAAATTGATAAAGCTCCGCTGCAATTTTTTCACCGGGGGAAAAGTCAAAAGTAAGTTTGATTTCCTGCTCCGAAGCTACCGACCTTCCCGGGTGAAGGGGGAGGACGATGTTGTAATACCATTTCCAGTTATCAACTATTTTTAGCAGGGGTTCTCCCGCCGTGACCTTATCATTAGTACTGGTTACAGAGATTTCGGGGAGACTATCCGCAAGGTCTTCCACACCACTATAATAGGGCCCTTCCCGGTTTTCCAGGCCATCAAGGTGGTAAGACAGCAAACCGGCTTTATTGCTGGAAATGGTGATAACCTCTTCAAAATCTTCGGGAGCAGGTTCACTGCCGACCTGATCATCCTGAGAAGCCGGGTTTTCTCCAGTTTCAACCCGGTCTTCTTGATCCTGTTCCAGAGAATAAGGGGTGCGGGTCACACCGATGCGGGCCAGTTCTTTCCCGACAGAAACCCTCTCGCCTGCTTCGGCCAGTTCCAGGATCACCCCGTGTTCGGGAGCCGTTACCACCTCTTCACTGCGGGTCACCAGTCCTTCCACTTTTAACTCCTGCTCCATAATGCCCTGCTCTGCTGTCACCACCTGC
This sequence comes from Syntrophomonadaceae bacterium, assembly GCA_003550645.1. Classification (GTDB taxonomy): domain Bacteria; phylum Bacillota; class Dethiobacteria; order DTU022; family DTU022; genus B1SED10-74M. The sequence continues at coordinate 9,219 of PUKV01000256.1, forward strand.
AGGCGCCAGGCTAAAAATTGTTCACCAAGCCAGTGGTAACCGACCTGCACTATAACCACCAGGGCCAGCAGTAGAAGGACATAGAAAACAAAGCCCTGTTTCAAACGGCTAAAGTCAAAACGGCGTCCTTCACCGCTGTGCACCTCAAAGCGCTGTTTCGCTTTTTTTAGTTTCTTGTTGTCTTTCTTCTGCATGAAGATTAACCCCCGGGTCAGGCTTTAGGTTCAGAATTTTTTATGGCAATAAAACCGATCATCCTTCCGGTTACCCCCTTATCGCGGCGATAAGAATAGAACAGCTCCGGATGGCAGGAAGTGCACCAATCATTGCAGGTTAGATGTTCTTTTTTAATTCCGGCCCGCAGCAGCTGCCTGGTGTTGATGGTATTCAAGTCCAGGCGGTATTTGCTGCTACCAGCCGGTTCCAGGCCGGTATTACTATTCCATCCCGCCGCATAAAAACGCTCGGCTACTTCCCGGTTTACAAGGTAACAGCTGCGGCATACAACCGGGGCCAGGCCAACTAAAATCCTACCGGGTTTGATGGAATAGTTATCTTTCAAAAAGCGGACGACCCGGCCGGCAATATTGCCCAGGGTCCCTTTCCACCCGGCATGCGCCACGGCCACAACCGGTTCTTTACCCGGGCAGGCGAAATAAATAAGCTGGCAGTCGGCCGAATAGGCAGCCAGGGGCAGGCCCTTTTCCCCGGTCACCAGGGCATCGCACCGGCTGCGGGTGGTGCCTGGAAAAGCTCCTTCGCCGCGGTTGCCTTGATCAAAAACGCGGACGTCGGTGCCGTGCACCTGGGTAGCCGCCACGATTGACCGGTAATCGTAATTGAAGCGATCAAACAAGATCCGCCGGTTTTTTAGGACATTTTCCCACATGTCACCGACATGAAAACCGGTATTAAGACTGGCCAGGACACCGCTGCTCACTCCTCCGCAGCGGGTGGAAAAAGCATGATCGAGCCACCCGGCTTTCGAAAGAAGAGGAGACTGCAGGTAAGCCAGCCCGTTACCATCCCGGTGCAGGGTAAACTTTGCTGCCTCTTCCAGTACTGAGATCCCTCCATTTATTATATCTGCCCCGAAGCTGCCGAGCGCCTGCCAGGGTTTTGATTAAGCAGCCTGAGTTGAAAACCGCCTCAAAAATCGGGCAGGCAGCAAACCAGCGGCCCGGCTTCACCAACCATAGCCTTGCCACTCTACCGCTTCCTGCCTGTCCAGGGAGGCTTTAAGGTCAAGCAGGCGTTGATTGGTCGATCCCCGGTAGGGAAGGCTTAGATCCCGCTGTTCGTGTAGATAGGGGCCGTCCACCAGAAGCCACCCGCCTTCCAGCAGGCGGCGGACAGCTTGATCTCGGCAGCTTTTTGCCAGCAGGTCTTCAAACCTGTAGCCGCTGTAAAGTACCAGGTTTAGGCCTTCCTCCAACACCTTGCCGGTAAATTCGGCCAGGGGGAGAGCCTGTTCAAAGGGCTCACCCCCGGTAATGGTTACCCCGTCAATCCCGTCCCGGTATGAGCTGATCAGGGCAGCTAAATCTTCAATTTCTGCTTCGAAGCCACCCTGCGGATCAAGGGTTTCCGGGTTATGACATCCCGGGCAATGGTGGGGACAGCCCTGGACATAAATAGAAAACCGGATCCCGGGCCCGTCGACTATGCTGTCCGTATACATACCGGCTAACCTGAGCACAGCTTCATCACTCCCTGGGGCGGAAATGAACCCGCCTGTCCTGTAATTCGTTCAGCTTGGCCTCGTTGAACCTTTCATCGGTGGAAAGGTAACCGGTAATGCGGCGGATATGCCTGATATCGGGGCTGCCGCACCGGGGGCAGGACCCGTTAAAAACCCCGCTGTGGGCGCAGATCCTGCACTCATCAAGGGGGTAGTTGATACCACCATAGCCCACATCCGCTTCGGCCATCTGGCGGATAATCCTGTCCACCGCTTCGAGGTTATGAACCGGCGGGGCTTCCAGTTCGGTGTAAGTAATGTGGCCGGCATTGCAATAAGAGTGAAACCGGCCTTCAGCTTTGATCTTCTCAAACATAGACATAGCATAGTAAACCGGGATGTGAAACGAATTGGTGTAATAGTTTTTATCAGTAACACCGGGGATAGAGCCATAACGCTCCCGGTCCATAGTTACAAACCGGCCGGCCAGCCCTTCAGCAGGGGTGGCCACGAGGACAAAATTCAGATCATATTCATCGGCATAACTGTCAACCCGCCTCCTGATGTGGTCAACTACTGTTAAAGCCAGGTTAAGGGCTTCCTCGTCTTCACCGTGATGCTTGCCGGCCAGGAGGTTGATGGTTTCAGCCAGACCGATAAAGCCGACGGCCAGCGTCCCGTGCTTGATGACCTCCCGGATTGAATCTTCGGGCGCAAGCTGGTCCGATTCGAGATAGAGCTGCTGGCCCATCAGGAAAGGCAAATCACGGGCTTTTAACCGGGCCAGGACTTCAAAGCGGTGCAGGAGCTGCCGGGCCGCCACGCGCAGGACACGGTCCAGCTGGACAAAGAACAGGTCCTGCCGGCCGCGGCACTCAAGGGCAATCCGGGGCAGGTTCAGGGTGACCGGGGCGATATTGCCCCTTCTGGCGGACACTTCAGGGCCGTGCCGGTTGGCGATAACCCTGGTCCGGCATCCCATGTAAGAAACTTCGTCGCCGTAGTCCCGGTTGAAAGAACTATCCATAAAACTGAAGGTCGGGTTCATGCGGCGGGCGGCAACTTCCAGGGCCAGCCGGTAAAGATCATGGTTGGGATCCCCGGGGTTAAAATTAACCCCTGCTTTGATCCTGAATACCAGGTTGGGGAAAATCGGGCTTTCCCCGCGTCCCAATCCGCGCCTGAACGATTCCAGGACCGCCTGCGTTACCATGCGTCCCTCAGCTGTAGTATCGGTGCCAAAATTAAGGGAGCTGAAGGGAACCTGGGCGCCCGCCCGGCTGTGCATGGTATTCAAATTATAGATTAAACCTTCCATGGCCTGGTAAATCTCTTCATAATCGGGCTGTTTTTTTAAGCCCCTGATTACTTCACCCATGCTGCGGTCAAAATGGGGGAAGCTCTGGCCGCCAAACATATCATTCTGGTTGCTCTGCAGAATTATCGCAGACTGGGCGGCCGCGGAAGCAATCCTTTTGGGCGGGCGGATAAAACCGTAACCGGTATTGAAACCTTCCTGCAAAAGCTGAGACAGGTCTATCTGCAGGCAGTTCAGGGTTTTACTGTAATAGTCGAGGTCATGGATATGGAAACTGCCCTCGACATGAGCACGGGCAAATTCTTCCGGCACCAGGTTGCTCAGGTAATACTGCTTGCTGGCCGCCATTGCTATCTGCAGCATTTTTGCGGAAGGCGAGTTGTTGACATTGGCATTTTCCCGGCTGGTTTCCACCAGGATTTCCTTGACCACATCCATCAATTCCGACTTTCCTTCCCTGATCCGGGTCCGGCGGTCACGGTAAAGAATGTAGGCTTTGGCTGTCCGGGCATGGCCGTTTTCAATCAGGACCACTTCAACTTGATCCTGGACCTCCTCCACGGTTGGAGTAACCCCGTTGTGGACTTTTTCCTGCAGGTTTCTGGTAACCTGTTCGGTCAAGTTCTCGGCTATACTGCGATCACTTCCCCCAACTGCTTTCGCTGCTTTGAAAATGGCGTCGGTAATTTTTTCCCGGTTAAAGGTTACTACCCGGCCGTCACGTTTGCGGATTTCCTGAAATGTTTTTTTTGCAGCGGCCTTTCCCCTGATTTCAACCGGTGCTGTGCCGTCGTTCATGATTACAGCCTCCCTTGCTTTTTTAACTCGTTTTTTTCACGAAGCATATCTTCCAGTTCGGTTTTAAAGGCCTCAACGTCTGAAAATTTGCGGAAGACGGAGGCAAATCGCACATAAGCCACCTCGTCTATGGTGCGCAGTTTCTTAAGGATAATATCCCCAATTTGATCGGCGGTTATTTCCTTAACATAATTACTGCGCAATTCCTGTTCGAGGTTTTCAACCAGATCTTCCCACTGGGAGAGGGGGATATTACGCTTCCTGCCGGCCAAAAGCAGGCCCCTGATAATTTTTCCCGGATCAAAGAGCTCCCGGCGGCCATCACGCTTAATGACCACGAGGGGTTCTTCCTCGGTTTTTTCCATGGTAGTAAAGCGATTGGAGCAGCTGACACATTGACGGCGGCGCCTGATTGCGGAAGCATCCTGGGTAGACCGGGAATCTAAAACACGGGTGTCAATTTCACCGCAGTAGGGGCACTTCATAGCAAACTCTCCCATCAATATATTGCGTTTCATCCATTATAGAGCACAATATATTGTGTGTAAAGAGTTAATTTGATCTTTTCGGGAATCCCGGCCGCATTAACTACAGCAGCCCGGATTGATTTGTTAAATCTCATTATCGGGCAGTCCCGCTTTTGCCTTAAAGCAGATCAATTGATTGGAAACAATCCGGCACTCAGCTGCTGCCGGAGTGCCGGATTGGTCTTCATACAGTTAAAGCCTCAAGTTATAGATTATCCTATTCTCTACTCGTTGACAATCCTGTCTTTCTGCTCCTGCTGCCGCTGCCAGCGCGACCAGGCCGGGGCGTCCAGGTTTTCACCCCGGGCATAAGCACTTTTCCCCACAGCAGCCAGGGTGGGCTTGAAGCCCTGCTCCTGCTGCTGCTGATGAGAACTGAACCCGGTTGCAATTACCGTAACCCGGACATGATCCTGGAAGCTTTCATCAATTACCGCTCCAAATATTATGTTGGCATCGGGGTCGGCATGGCCGGCCACAATTTCGGCCGCCTCGTGCACCTCGTACAGGCCCAGGTCTGTTCCGCCGGTTACGTTGATCAGGACCCCTCTTGCTCCTTCTATGGAGGTCTCGAGCAGGGGGCTGCTGGTGGCTGCTTTGGCTGCTTCCATGGTGCGGTTTTCGCCGCTGCCCTGCCCGACGCCCATCAGGGCGGGACCGGTTTCGGCCATGATTGTCCGCACATCGGCAAAATCGAGGTTTATCAGCCCGGGCACAGCGATCAGGTCGGATATACCCTGTACGCCCTGCCGGAGCACATCATCGGCCACCCGGAATGCTTCCAGGATGGGTGTCTTTTTCTCCACAACCTGGAGCAAGCGGTCGTTGGGTATGGTAATCAGGGTATCAACTTTGTCTCTCAAGCAGGCGATCCCTTCTTCAGCCTGCTGCTTGCGCTTTTTACCTTCAAAGGTAAACGGCTTTGTTACTACACCAACGGTCAGTGTTCCCAGTTTTTGGGCTATTTCGGCGATTACCGACGCAGCGCCGGTTCCGGTTCCGCCGCCCATTCCGGCAGTGATGAAGACCATATCCGCTCCTTTGAGCATGGCCTCAATTTCTTCACAACTCTCTTCGGCGGCTTTGTGACCAATTTCCGGATTGGCTCCCGCTCCGAGGCCCTTGGTCAGCTGCTCGCCAATTTGCAGTTTTGTCCCGGCATTGGCCAGGTACAGAGCCTGGGCATCGGTATTAACAGCGCAGAAATCGACCCCCTGTAAGCCGGCGGCAATCATCCGGTTTACAGCATTACTTCCGCCTCCGCCTACTCCCACTACTTTTATCGAAGCAAATTGCTCCATTTCAATATCGAACTCGATCATCAAAAAGCACCTCCTGAATTGGTATGCTCTTCAGTTTTTCAATAAACATCCTTAATCTACAATATCCGTAAGCCAGTCCTTTATCCTCTGCCAGAGGCCCGGCCCTTTTTTCCTGGCCGGCTTGCTCCGCTCCTGGATATGCATCCTGGGCTGCTGACGCCGCACGTAATAGAGCAACCCGATTACGGTAGAATAAATCGGATTTTTTATCCCCACTACATCGAAGTCGGCTACCCTGACCTGGTCACTTTCTAAAGCCACGCGGGCCATTTCCTGCATTCCTCTCATCGAGGATACTCCGCCGCGCATGATCATCCCGGCCGGAGGCAAATACGGCCAGCCCATTTTTGTAATCTCTTCTCTTATAATATGAAAAATTTCCTGTACCCTCGGCTCGATAAAACTGCTGAGCTCTCTTTCCGACACCAGCCTGAGCTCGTTGCTGCCTACAGTCCTTATTTCAATTTTAGGTTCGCTTTCGGCCATTGAACTCATGGCCGTTCCATACTCTTTTTTCAACTCTTCCGCTGATTGGTAGTTAATCCGCAGTCCGGCGGCCAGATCGGTTGTAATATGATCTCCACCCACCGGCAGAACAGAAAGATTTTCCAGTTTTCCATTTTGGAAAAAGGCAATTTCGGTTGTCCCACCACCAATATCAACCAGGAATGCGCCCAGTTCCTTTTCATCAGCAGAAAGGGAAACTTCGGCATTGGCCAGGGCCTGCAGAACGAGGCCGTTAACGGTAACACCACCCCGACTCACACAGCGCAGCAGGTTGTGCAGGGAAGTTATCAGGCTGGTCACCACCTGGGCGTCTACTTCCAGCCTCACCCCCAGCATCCCTACCGGGTCCTTGATTCCCTCAAAGCCGTCAACTATATATTCCCGGGGGATAATATCCACAATCTCCCGGTCGGTTGGCAGGGCCACTACCCTGGCTGCCTGCATTACCCTTTCCAGGTCTTCTTCCCGTATTTCCCGATCTTCAGAAGTAACTGCTACCACTCCCCGATTATTGATCAGCTCGATGTTTAAACCCTTTAAGGCAACATAGGCGGAATCGATTTTAAACCCGGCCATCCTTTCCGCTTCTTCAACCGCTGAAACAACCGATTCGACCGTTTTCTCCAGATCAACAATTACACCTTTTCGAACACCATCGGAAGGGCTAAGGCCTAATCCAACAATATTCAAAGTGCCATCGGGGCGGGGTTCGCCGAGCCCAACCCTTACCTCAGCTGTTCCTACATCAATGCCGACTATAAAATTCCTCCGATTCACATTCAAACCCCCTTACCCTTCCAAGCCCGGTGCAATAACCACTAAATAACTACTAAATAATTCTACAGATTTCCACTATTTCCTTTTTTATTCTACGGATCCACCTCCTTTCCTTCTCCTTTGATCACTGCACTGCCGGAGACCACCAGGCGCTTGCCGCACCTGACATCCAGCCTTGCTTTGGTAGCCGGGTCTATATGGGGAAGGCTTTTTTCAATAAGCCTTATTTTGTGCTCCATTTTTTCTCCTTCACCGAACCAGATTTCCAGTCCTTCACCTGTATAGGCAATCAGGTTATAGCTTTCCTGTAAATCAAGCTTTTCAATTTCCAGCCCTCCCTCGCCGGACCAGGCCCTGAAAAAGTTCTGCAGGGCTTCCACCCTGGCCGGACAGTCGATCGGAACACCGGGGATGACTTTTCGCCCGTCTATCCCGGATATGAGGGGATAATCTTTTTCCGGATCATCGGTATAAGTCATGCTGACTGCCAGGTTGTCAATTAACCAAAATCCATCTGCCGTCATCACATAACCGGCCGGTTGCCTCTCGCTGACTTCGACCACGACTGTACTGGGCAGCTCTCTTTTGATTCTTACTTCTTTCTCCCGGGGCAGCTGTTTTTTGATCCGGGCAGAAATATCCCTTTCTCCAAGCAGAAAAATACTCATCCCCTCACTTAGGCCCCCGGCCTGCAGGATTTCTTCGGCCTGTAATTGATCCGCTCCTTCCACCCGGATTACTGCCACCCTGAAGTAAGCTTCGCCCTGCCAGAGCAGGACTATTAACCCCGCCAGAACTGCCACTTTAATCATAAAGCGTAAAAACCGTTTCCAACCCGGAGGCCGGTTATTGTTCTCTACCAGTTGCAGGTGATCGCTTTTACGTTCCATCAACTAAGTCTCCTCACCGATAACTCTCACTTCCGGATGCAGTTCAATACCGAATTTAGCTTTTACCAGCTGCTGCACGGCCTTGATCAGAGCCAGGATATCGGCCGCACTGGCACCACCGGTGTTTACTATAAAGTTGGCATGTTTTTCTGACACTTCCGCCCCACCAATGCGCATTCCCTTGGCCCCGGCCTCTTCAATAATCTTGCCTGCGGGTTTATCGGGCAAATTCCGGAACACGCTGCCTGCGCTGGGCTGGTTCGGATGCCTCCGGCTGCGCTCAGCCGAATACTTTTCCATAGCCCCGGCAATTTGCTCCGGATTGCCATGCTCCAGCGCCAGGCAGGCTTCAATAATAATACCCTTACCAGCCAGGCTGCTGTTCCTGTAACCAAAACTGAGTTCGTCCCGGAACAATGTATTTACCCGTCCGCTGTAATCAACCAGGGTCACTGTATGCACTCTTGCTCCGATGTAGCCGCCAAAGGCCCCCGCATTCATGATCAGTGCGCCGCCCAGCGATCCGGGAATACCGATGGCAAATTCAAGGCCGGTCAACCCACCGTCTTTGGCGCTCTTTGCCAGGGCAGGCATAGGTGTCCCTGCACCGGCAGTTAATAAAGTATTGTCACAGGCAGTATAGTTAAAAGGAGCGCCAATATTAACCACCAGGCCCCTGATGCCGCCATCAAGCACAAGCAGGTTGGTCCCATTGCCCAGGATGTAGAGAGACAGCCCATGGCTGAAGCTGTAGTGGACAGATTCGATCAGTTCGTTGGTGTCAGCCGGGCAAATGTAGTAATCGGCAGGACCGCCTACCATCCAGGAGGTATGATCGGACATGGGTTCACCTGTTTTAACGCCATACTTCAACCTGGGGCCCAGTTCCTGGTTGATGTTCACATCGCCACCTCCTGCAGACACCGGTAGACCTTTTCAGCAGCATCAGTAACACCCAGCTGCTTGCTCGACTCACCCATTTTTTCCAGAAGAGCGGGTTCTCCGATCAGCCTGTCAATTTCCTCCTTCAAACGGAAGTGATCAAATTCATTTTCCTCGATCAGCACCGCCGCTCCCCGGTCGGAAAGCATCCTGGCATTGTAATACTGGTGATTATCAACCACATTGGGCGAAGGAACCAGGATAGCCGGCACCCCCAGGGCCGTTATTTCAGCCAGGGTGGTCGCCCCGCTCCTGGTCACGGCCAGGTCCGCTGCCGCTAAAGCTTCCGGCATCTCGGCCAGGTAGGAATAAAGCCGGACCCGGGGAGGAACCTGCCCAATTTCACCCATTACTTCATCGTAATATATATCACCGGTCACATAAATCAAGTTAATACCTTCCGGCAGGGATTTTTCCTTTAAATAGGCAGTTGCTACCTGGTTCAATCTCAGGGCCCCCCGGCTTCCCCCGTAAATGAGAATCGTTTTTTCACCGGGATCAAGGTTAAAATAGCGGCACCCTTCATCCCTGCCCAGGGCGCTTACTTCACTGGCCCTGGGATTTCCGGTAAACAGCGGCTTGCTGAAAGGGGGCAGTTTCTTTGCCGTTTCGGCAAAGGAGAGGCAAACTCTCCTGGCAAAAGGAGCAAACCAGCGGTTAACCATACCCGGCAGGGCGTTTTGCTCATGCAGAACTACCGGCCGCCTTTTCAACAGGGCCGACATGACCAGTGGCGCCGCAACATAACCGCCTGTACCCAGGACCACATTGGGCTGGTATTCTTTAATAATTTTCAAAGATCGCCTGATACCGCCTAAAAAATCTTTGATAAAAAGCCCCAGCTGCTTAAAACTGCGCTGGAAGCCGGAGGCAGGGATAGTAACCAGGGGAAAACCGGCGGCAGGGACAATTTTGCTCTCCAGCCCGGCAGCGCTGCCCACAAAAAGGATTTCCACTGCGCAGTCCCGGGTTATGGCATAGCGGGCTAAAGCCAGGGCTGGATAGATATGGCCTCCGGTACCTCCTCCCCCGATTAAAATTTTCATCTTTACGCCGCCTCCTTACGGACGACCGCTTCCCGGCCGTACCTGGAGATATTAAGTAAAATCCCGATCCCGATCAGGGTGAAAAATACTGAACTGCCGCCGGCGCTGATCAAGGGCAGGTTAATGCCGGTTACAGGAACGGCTCCGGTTACCACTGCTACATTGACCATGACCTGAACGGCAATTATAAAGGTAATACCGGCTGCAACCAGGCTGCCAAACAGCTCGGGCGCTTTTAGAGAAATCTGGAAGCCGCGCCAGATTATAATCAGGTAAAGCATCAACACGGCAACAGCCCCGATAAAGCCCAGTTCTTCCCCGATAACGGCAAAGATAAAATCATTATGCGGTTCCGGCAAATAAAACAGCTTTTGTTTTCCCCGACCCAGGCCGGCGCCAAAAAGGTGGCCGGGTCCCAGTGCATAAAGGGATTGGATAACCTGGTAGCCCGAACTGGACGGTTCGGCCCAGGGGTCAAGAAAGGTAAACAACCTTTGCATCCGGTATTCTTCTTTCAAAGTAAAATAGGCCAGCGGGGGTAAAAAAACCAGGGTCAGGCCCGCCACCTGGGACATGGGCATACCGGCAAAAATGATTACGAGCATGCTCCCGGCCACTACCACCAGGGCCGTTCCCATATCAGGCTGCAGCTGGATCATAAAGAACACCGCTCCTACCAGAACCAGGGGAATCAAGCTGGCTGTCCAAAAATTGTGGATATTTACCCGGCGGCTGCTTAAATAAGCGGCCGTAAAAATCACCAGGGCCAGCTTACTAAACTCTGAGGGCTGAAGCACCAGTGGGCCCAGAGCCAGCCAGCGCCTGGCTTCCGTTCCCATGTCAGCTCCAAAATGGCTAAAAACCATCCCCAGCAGGACAAAATTTAACAGCAGGATCAGGATTGAAAACCGCTTCAGCTGTTTATAGTGAATCCGGGACATAAAATACATACCAATCAGTCCGATGGCAACCCACATTGCCTGACGCTTCAGGAAATAATAAGGATCTCCCCTGGTTTCCACGGCCACGATAAAACTGGCGCTGAAAACCATCAGCAGACCGATGGCCAGCAGGAGCAAAGTAACCATAAGGAGGGTGCGGTCGTACTGCCCGGGGTTTGTAGGACTACCCATTACTTTCCACCCCCCCGTCCTTTCGGCTGGATTCCAGATCCTTCACCAGTTTTTTGAACAGATCACCCCTGACCTCGTAGCTGGGAAACATGTCCCAGCTGGCGCAGGCCGGAGAAAGCAGGACCACATCACCGGGTTCTGCAATTTCATAAGCCCTTTTAACCGCTTCTTCCAGGTCGGCGGTAAAAACCCAGTTATCAAAACCGGCTTTTTGCACGGCCTGGGCCAGGATCTCCCTTGTCTCGCCATATAAAACCAGGTTTTCTACCTCTACGGTGATCATGTCAGCCAGTTCGCAAAAATCGCTGCCTCTTTCCTTGCCGCCGGCGATCAAGATCTTTCGACGGCCGGGGAAGGACTGCAGGGCTTTCATGGTTGAACCGGGATTTGTACCTTTAGAATCATTGATATAGTCAACTCCATCTATAGTGGCCACATACTCCAGGCGGTGCGCAATAGCTTTAAAGCTGCGCAGGACTGCAGCAATCGCCGCCGGGTCGGCGCCGGCAGCCCAGGCCGCCGCAGAAGCAGCCAGGGCGTTTTCCAGGTTGTGCTCACCCGGTAGTGATACTTCCTCCACCGCGCAAATCGTTAAAGGCTCACAACCCGGGTTGAACAGGGTGATCCGACCTTCAACTATTCCCACCCCTTTTTCTACCGGGGCCGCAGCAAACCAGAGCACCCGGCTTTTACATTTTTCCGCCAGCGAAGCCACCCGAACGTCCGAAGCATTAAGGACGGCATAATCACTTTCCTGCTGGTTTTCAATAACCCGTGCCTTGGCTGCAAAATATTTTTCCATGCTTTTATGGTAATCCATATGGTCTTCAGCGAAATTCAGGAATACCGCTACCAGTGGTCTTAAACTGTCAATATTTTCGAGCTGAAAACTGCTCAGTTCGGCTACCACGAAACCCTGGGCACTGATATCGCCAACTACTCCGCACAGGGGATTGCCGATATTGCCGGCCGAAACAACCGGATCGAAACGGGCTTCTTTGAGCATTGCTGCAACCAGGGATGTTGTGGTAGTCTTACCGTTGGTCCCGGTCACCCCAACCAGGGGCGCCTTGAGAAAAGCATAGGCCAGTTCCACCTCGGAAAAGACCGGTACCTGCAGCTCTTCCGCCTTTTTAAACACCTCCAGGTCGGGCGGTACACCGGGGCTCTTAATCACCATGGAAAGACCCGGCGTAACCAGGTCCGGTTCAGTTCCCCCGGTAACTACTTCTACTGCAGGGTAACGTTTCAACCCCGCTGTTTCATCTTTTAATGCTTCGGCCTGCTTCTGATCGGCCACAGTGATTTTGACGGCACCCATTTCAGCCAGCAGCTGCACGGCAGCCATACCGCTGCGCGCCATTCCAATGACCAGGATTTCTCTGTCTTTAATCATCTCTATCATTTACAGGCCCTCCATACTAATTATCCGGCCGCTGTTAGCGCCCGTAAGCCAGGACCCCGACCAGGGCGAATACGGCAGCGGCAGCCCAAAAAACAGCAACTACCTTTCTCTCGGACCAGCCTTTCATTTCAAAATGATGGTGCAGCGGGCTCATCAACAAAACCCTCCGACCGGTTAGTTTAAAACTGGCTACTTGAACAATAACAGAAAGCGCTTCCACTACGAATACGCCGCCCACCAGGATTAAAAACAGCTCCGTCCCACTCACCACGGCGATGGCCGCAAAAGCACCGCCCAGGGCCAGGGAGCCGACATCGCCCATAAAGAGCCGGGCCGGGTAATGATTGTATAACAGGAAGCCCAGGCAGGACCCGGCCAGGGCGGCACAAAAAATTCCCACTTCAGGGAGCCCGGCCTGCCAGGCGATAGCCATGAAGGCTCCAAGCCCAATGATCGAAGTCCCCGCCGCCAGCCCATCGAGGCCGTCGGTCAAATTAACGCTGTTGCTGGTTGCCGATATAACCAGGAATATAAATACCGGGTGAAAAAACCCGAGATCAATTTCAAAATCGAGAAAGGGAACATGGATCACCGTCGAATAGAGGCCGAACCGGTGCAGGGCAATAACCAGGAGAGCGGTCAGGATTACTATCGCACCCAGCTTAGACCTGGCTTTCAAGCCCAGGGAGCGGCCGTGTGCAATCTTGCCATAATCATCCAGAAAGCCGATCAGGGCGCAGCCCATCGTCACCAGCAGCACTGCGTAAAGGACAGGAGAAAACCCGGTTACGGCGATACTGGCCAGGATCGCCACGGGGATAAAAACAAGCCCGCCCATGGTGGGTGTCCCCGCTTTTACCGAGTGGTTGGCGGGCCCATCTTCCCTGATTTGCTGCCCGTACTGCAGCCGGCGCATATTTTTTATGAACAGCGGAGAGAAAAGCGCGGTTACAACGAAAGCGCCTGCCAGGGCGATGATTGCACTGTAAGCCATCACTTCTCTCCTCCTTCTTCTCCGGCCAGGGCCCGGACAATTACCTCCATTTTCATACCCCTGGATCCCTTTACGAGCACGAACCAGTTTTCATCAAGGGACATCCCGGCCAGCAGATCCAGGGCTTGCGCATGGTCTGCACACTTATAACCCTTTAATCCGGCCTCATGGGCTCCTTCAGCGAAGCCGCGGGCCAGTTCACCAACAGAAACCAGGCAGCCAATACCGCACTCGGCAGCGTAACGGCCGCAGTCCAGATGAGCATCCCGGGCACCGGGGCCCAGTTCGAGCATATCCCCGAGCACGGCCACTGTTTTTTCCCCTCCAAGCTCAGAGAGCAGCCGCAAAGCTGCCCTGACTGAACTGGGGTTGGCATTGTAGGAATCATCAAGAATTCCGGTCCCGTGCCGGTTATGCAAAACCTGGAACCGGCCGGCCGTAGACTGGGACGATTTAAGCCCCTCCTGCATCTCCGGCAGGCTCAGTTCAAGGATATAGCCGACGGTAAGAGCCGCCAGGGCATTACTGACCGACTCCCGTCCAGGTAGTGGCGATTCAAACCACTCCTCTTTA
>PUKV01000029.1 GCA_003550645.1 Syntrophomonadaceae bacterium
AAAACCCTGATGCTGGAAGGACATATGGATACTGTTGATGTAAAAAATATGTCCATGGATCCTTTTAGCGGTAATATTGTTAACGGCAATATTTACGGCAGGGGCGCTGTAGACATGAAAGGGGCCCTTGCCGCCATGGTCGGAGCCCTCATGGCGGTAAAAAATGCCGGTCTCCCACTTGAAGGCCGGGCTTATTTTGCCGGCGTAATTGATGAAGAAAGAAATTACAGGGGCGCTGATTTTATCGCCAGAAACGGCCCCCTAACCCGCTATGCTATCGTCGGTGAACCGACAGAACTGGAGATCCATAACGGCCACAGGGGCCTGATCTGGATCGAAGTAAAAGTAACCGGTAAATATGCCCACGGAGGGACCCCTGAAAAAGGAATCAACGCCATCGAAAAGATCAACGCCATAATTACTGAAATCACCACAAAATTAAAACCGGAAATAATGAAGAGGAACCATCCCATCACCGGACCTTCTCACTTGAACCTGGGCTACATCAAGGGCGGAACCCAGCCCAGCACCGTAGCCGGAGAATGCATACTGCAGATGGACCGGAGGTGGCTCCCCGATGAAAGCCAAGAAGAAGCAGTCCAGGAAATCGAAGCGATCGTAACCGGTTTGAAAGAAAAAGACCCTGAAATTGACGCTGAAGTAACGGTTATAGATGACAATATGGGCATCCAGTTCCCCCCACTGTTATGCGAAGAAAGTTCACCCCTGGTTAATATCCTTAAAGAAGCTTCGGATAAAGTCATTAACCGGCATAAAACCTCTTACTTCCCGGCCTGGACCGACGGTTCGATCCTGAGCAGGGACGGCGGTATTGAAACAGTAGTCCTGGGCCCGGGCCATCTTTCTTCTGCCCATTCGGAAGAAGAATACTGCCCGGTTGAGGAGATCATAAATGCCGGTAAAATTTACATCTATTCCATCTTAAAAATCTGTGGGGAAGAATAGGCAGGGATATTCATAAAATCTGTAACTTTTACCGGCCCTGATCTGAGCCCGCCCCGTGAACAAGCTTTTACCTTCCGCTAACAACATAGAAATTCACAGGCGGGCTTTTTGTCATTTTTTACTGTGCTTATTTTAAATTTTAAGCACTACAGAAATCATTAAGCAATTAAGCTGCGTCATGGGAATAGGCGATAGACACCGTAGCCGAGCAAGGGCCACCTGTGAAAACAGTAAGACCTTTTCCCTGGTTTATTTAGTGTTAAGGTGTATTTCGCCGGAACACCAAGTTATTCTCTTGTTTTTAGCACTTCAACCAGGTCCAGCCGCCTGACTTTCCGCAGGGCAAAGCTCTGGGCGATCCAGATCGAAGCAATTGTAATGAACGCTCCCATTAACAGGGCCTGTCCAGACATCTCGGACGGGATGGTATATAAATCGGTGCTCAGCTCCCGGGCAAATGCGATCATCATAATTTGAGCCAGGGGCAGACCGGCCAGGATGGCAAACACACTAACAAACCACTGTTCAAAAGTGATTACCGAAAAAACCTCCCTGGAGGTCATTCCTAAAACCTTCATCGAGGCCAGTTCCCGGTTTCGTTCTGAAAGGATAATAAAGCTGGAGCTGTATATAATGGCAAAAGCCATAACTACCCCGAATAAAACGTAGATGTAAATCACAGCCCCGAAGGTCTCCATCAGTTCCCTCGCTTCCCTCACTCTTTCTTCAAGCCCGTCTACTGCCGCTACCTGTTCGCTCTCCCGGTAGCGGTCCCTGAGTAAGGCAATATTGCCGGCCCGGATATCACCATCTTGATTATCCGGGCCGGCTGTGGCATCAACATTGATCATATAAGAAGTGGCAAAACTGCCCTGTCCCAGTAAATTGATCAGGGCATTTATTTCCATGTAAGCATTCATCCCCAGGTACTGGGGAATTACCCGGTATACATCTACCGGAGCCGGATCTTCCCCGTTACGGAGGTAAGGGCTTTTAAACTCCACGGTCGAGCCGGGAGATACCTGCAACTTGTCGGCAAGCCGTTCGGAAAGAATTATTCCCCGCTCAGGAAGAAGGACGCGCTTGCCTTTCGCATCCCTGATTATATGCAGGCTGCTGTCTCCCGGTATGCCCAGCACCAGGATATTTTCTTCCCGCCAGGCATGGGCCAATTTGGCGGGGATTTCTGCCAGGGGTTCGACCAGGGTTACTTCGTCGTGAGCGGCCAGTTCCCGCATCACCGGACCCTGGGACAGGGGCTCAGCCAGGGTAACCCTGGCATCATGGACTTCAACTTCTTCATATTGATAAAAAACCAGCCTGTCAATCAGATCATAAAGTGACCAGGTCACGATAACCACGGCGCAGCTCAGGGTCATCCCCAGGAACAAAAAAGTGGTCCTGCTGCGGTTACGGCCCAGGTTCCTGACAGCCATTTTACCCTGGATGGTGAGCATTGCTGAAAACAGGCCTATTCTTTCCAGTACTGTTTTTTTGCCGGAAACAGGCGCGGGAGGCCTCATTGCTTCAGCAGGCTTCAGCTTTAAGGCATACTTGCAGCCCTGGTATCCTGCTACTAAAAATATTGCCAGGGAAATAAAAAGACCGAGGAGCAAATAATACAGGGAAAAACCTTCATAAGTTTCCGGAACATGGAAAAACTCGAGCAGCAGCCAGGTCAGGGGATTGGCCAGGTAGATACCGGCCAGCCCACCCAGCAGCCCTCCTAACGAACCAACCGTTAAAGCATAAGCGATGTAATGCAATGTCACTTCCCGGTTGCTGTAACCAAAGGCCTTTAAAATTCCGATCTGGCCGCGCTGCTGTTCTACCAGGCGCTTTAACATAATGTAAAGGATCAAACCGGCCACGGATAAAAACATGATCGGTATTACTGTAGACATCCGCTGGAGCTGGGCCACTTCCTCGCTGAGGATCAGGTGGCTGGCCTGATCTTCCCGGGGATATAGGTTAACCAGGCCGTATGGCTCCAGTTCCGGTTCCAACCGGTTTTTGACTTCATCATAGTCGGCGCCTGGTTCAAGAGTAAAAACAACATTGTTGACTGTTCCCTGCAGTTCGGGGAACATGCTCCACATGGTATCCCGGGATATAAAAGCAATCCCATACTGCTGCGGGTTAGGATATATTTCCCCTTCCGTCCTGAGGGGGTAAGTAAATTCCGGGCTCATGGCCACACCTTCAACGGTTAGCTCCCGGAGCCCGCCCCCGGCTATTATTTCCAACCGGTAACCCTGTTCAAGCTGGTAAGTTTCAAAAAACTGGTCGTCGATCCATATCTCAAGTTCTCCCGCCCTTAATTCAGAGCCATCCAGCAGCAGGGCATCGTTCACCCGCTCCGGATCCTCCAGGTTCATGGAAACCAGCTCCAGGTAAACTCCCACTTCTCCCTCAGGCCTGGTTACCCTGACCTGCTGTTTAACCCGGCCGCTGATCCGATCTATTCCCTCTATCCCGGACAATCTTTCCAGCTCCCGGTACGGCAGGGAGACCAGTTCAGCAAAACCGTGGGCAAAGTTTTGGTCGCGGTAGAAATCTTCCTGGGCAAGGCTCAAATTATCGCCGGCTATAGAAAAAGAAGTGAAAATAAGCAGGCCAATAACAACCAGGACCAGGCAGGCCAGGTAAGAACCTTTATTGTCCCAAATATCCCGGATCATCTTCTTCCAGAGCATTACCAGCTCACCTTCTCCGGTGGGAGCGGTTTTGGGTTTTTTCTAACGTCTTCAACCAGACCGTCTTTTAAATAAATAACCCGGTCAGCCATATAACTGATATTGGTGTTGTGGGTAATAATCACTACCGCTTTATTGTACTGATCACAAAAATCACGGAGCAATTTTAAAATCTGCTGTCCAGTCGGCAGATCAAGGGAACCGGTGGGTTCATCGCATAAAAGCAGCCGGGGATTTTTTGCCAGGGCCCTGGCAATGGCCACCCGCTGCTGCTCTCCGCCGGAAAGCTGGGATGGAAAGTGTTCCCGGCGGTCAATTAAGCCTACCTGTTTCAACAGGAGGTCTATTTCAAGGGGGTCTTTAGCGATCTGGACTGAGAGATGCACATTTTCAAAAGCGGTCAGGTTGGGCATGAGGTTGTAAAATTGGAAGATGAAACCGACCTGGTCGCGCCGGTAGCCGGTTAATTCCGCTTCGCCGGCGTTGTGAAGCGGCCGGCCCATGAAGTAAAGCTCGCCTTCGCTGGCCTGATCCATCCCGCCGATAATATTGACCAGGGTACTCTTACCGGAACCGCTGTGACCCAGCACCACCACCAGTTCCCGGTCATAAAGGGTGAAATCAACCCCTCTGAGCGCATGGACGGTTACTTCGCCCATCCGGTACCTTTTCTTAATATTCCGGGCCACGATTAACTCCAATCAGTCCTTCCTCCTTAAGGCCGCCTATTTTTTGTTTTTTAATGCGCCTTACTTTTTCAAGCCGGACCCGGTTTAACGGGCAGGCATTATTACTCCCTGTTGGGCCAGCCTGAAATCTCTCAGGGCGGCACTGTAATCATATCCCGATTGAGTATAATCCTGTCGGGCTTTCATCAGCGCAAGGTAGCTTTCCATCAATTCCGGCCCGGAAACCAGTCCCGCTTCATAACGGGCCCTGGACCTTTCCAAATTACTTTCAGCAAGATCAAGGTCCCTTTCCTGCAGCCGGTAAGCCTGTTCGGCCCGCTGTACAGCCCTGAATGTTTCTTCCACCTGCAAACGGGCTTCTCTCCTGGCCTGTTCCAGTTTCAGCCTTTCTTTTTCTCCGGGGTTAAGTTCATATTGCTTCTCCCTCTTCCTGACCGTAACCCCTTCGTTAAGGGCATTTGCTACCGCTTCCCGGCGGTTAAGCTCTTCTATTTCAGGCAGGGCAGGCTCAACCAGGCGCAGGTTTACATCCAGGTCGTAACCGGTCAACAGCTTCAGCCTGTTCACAACATCTATCTGCCGGTCCCTGGCTTCCCCAACTATCAGTTCCCCTTGCTCCACCCGGATCACGGCCCTTTCAATTTCCTGCAGGGTAATCAAACCCTGTTTTCGCCGTTCTTTTTCCATGTCAAACATTTCCCTGAGATAATCGAGGGTTTCCTGCTGGACCTTTTCTTCTTCCCGCAGGACAAAGTAGGTGTAGTAGAGCTTTTCAGCCTGACGGGTCAGTTTTTCGGCCAGGATTTCCTTCTCATGTTCAAGCAGTGAAACCGCTTTGCGGGCCTGTTTTTGTTCCTGTTCAAAAGAATCTACAATGCCGCTAAAAACTTCTTCCAAACCCGATATTTCCAGTTCCTCAAACTGCTCCTGTCCTTTTTCAAGCTCCGCCAAAAGGTCGTCCATGTCGCTCAGATGTTCCCGGGCCTCTTCTACTTCCAGGGCTATGACCAGGTAATCATGGTTATGACCGGTAACCCGGGCCCTTAAATCATTAAGTCTCAAGGTGGTTTCCCCGGGGTTACTGCCCACCGTGGTAATGCCGAACACAACCAGTAAAACGGCCCCCAGGGCCGCTGCTGTTACCTGGATCCGGTTTTTAATTATTGGCCTCATCGAATGAATGCTCCTTTACGACCCGGTTTTGCTGTTTCACCCGGGTTAATAGGACACCCTGGTTCCTTCTTCGATTCCTTCCTGGCGGGGATCGAGGATTACCCTGTCTCCTTTGTCAATGCCATCTGTAATTTCTACCTCCTGCCTGTTTTCCATTCCCGTGGTAACTTTCCTGACCCGGGCCCGGCCATCAACTACCACCATCAGGGCATCTTCACCTTCATAGGTAAATAAGACCCGCCTGGGGACAACCAGCACGTTTTCCGCCACCCTGGTAATAAATTCCACATCTACCTTATAACCCGGTCCCAGTTTTACCTCTCCCGGCAGGTCGGGCCGGATGGTCACCGTGACCCGCTCCTCTTCCAGGCCGAGTGGTGAAATATCTTCTTCGGCGTATTCTGCTATCCGTATTACCTCTCCGGAAAATTTGAGGTCTTCCTCTCTTCTTTGAAAGGTCAGGCTTACTTCTTCGCCCACAGAAATAAATTCCACATCACGGGTAAGGACCCTGGCCTCGACTTCCAAATGCCAGTCAACCGCTTCGTCCTTTTGAAACAGACGCATAAGCGGGACCTGGGGGCCCGCCAGGCCCTCTTTTTCGGCATTTAAAGCGGTAACAACGCCAGAAATTGGAGCATAAATGCGGTGG
>PUKV01000269.1 GCA_003550645.1 Syntrophomonadaceae bacterium
CCTTTTCCGTAGCGCTCACCACCATGGCTCTTAACCAAAGCAGCTTAAGGTGGCCTGAAGCCCTCTCCTGCAAGACGGTTCCGGAGGGCTGCCCCCATCTCCTGTACAGTTCACAGACAATCGATAGCAAAGTGTGCCGCGTGGCACATAACCGCTTCCATGGCCCCGCTTATCATTCAACAAGGCAACAGGCTTAGCAGGCTTAGAAGTTGCTTTTGCCTATAGTATAGCAAATCACAGGCCGACGAACAATTGTCAGCCCGGCTAAAAAATCTTACAAAGAACCACCTGCCTTGACAGATTCAGGCAAATACCATAATCTATGAGTATACAGCTCAGCTGTTGGTTTAACTGCCTTGAAAGAAAACTCTACTCACAAGATCTAGGCAGTTGTTCAGTTATCGCTAAAAATAACCTATCAAGCCGGGAGTTTAACTATGAGTGAAGATTACAGGGACATAGAAAAATTTACTTCTGCCATTCAAGCTATTTTCCCCAAATTGATGCACTACCTCAATGCCGAGGAAAGCCGGGAGCTGACCGGGCTGGGCATAACTCCAAGCCAGATCAATGCCCTGCTTGTCCTCTACTTTCATGAAAGTTTAACCATGGGCGAACTGAGTTCAGAAATATACCTTGCTGAAAGTGCGGCTACCCGCCTGGTCAACCGCCTGGTCAACTTGAACCTGGTCAAACGGCATGGCGATGAAAACGATCGCCGCATAGTCCGTGTAGCCCTGACCTCTTACGGACGCCAGCTCTCGCGCCTGGTGTTTGAAAGGCGTTCCTTCCGTTTTAACAACCTGGCCCAGCGGCTCGAGCCATCCGAACGGGAAAACCTGGTAGTATCCCTGCAGGCAGTGATGCGTGTTTTTGAAGGCCAGGAAGTAAAATCGCTGCCAAGTGAGCATGAAGTCGATCCCAAAATCAAAGAATAACCAGTCCGCCTACATTAATCAACCCTTTTTTTTTATTGCTGCAGGGATAATCCTGGGCCTGCTGCTGCTTGTTTCCGTATTAGAAGAGGTATGTTATAATATTTAAGGAAAAACAATAAAAACTCCGAGCCTGCTCACCTACAGCTGATTGCAGCTATGGTGGAAGGCCTGGGTTGAGGGAGAAATCCCTCCGCCTCCCGTACTTGGAAAGGAGACTATGCCTGATAAGGCCGCGTTTTCTTTATAATGGAGGCGCGGCTTATTTTATTCACACCGAGGTGTTTAAATGAAACTAATGCGGGTTACAGACCCAGAAGAGGTTTTTAAAATTATCAACAGCCATTTTGAACCGCTGGACAGCAAATCCATTTTCCTGGAAAAAGCAGGAGGCTACTGCCTGGCAGAAGATATCTATGCTCCAGAAAATATCCCCGACTTCAACCGCTCTACGGTTGACGGTTATGCCCTGGCGGCCAGGGATACTTTCGGTTCCAGTGAAGGGATCCCGGCCATGCTGGAATGCATCGGAGAAGTGCCCATGGGGCAGCCTGCCCCATCAATCAACCCCGGGCAGTGCTGCCTGGTCCATACCGGGGGCATGCTCCCTGAAGAAGCTGACGCGGTAATCATGATCGAAGAGACCGAGGTTGCCGGCAGCATGGTCCAGGCCTTCAACCAGGTAGCCCCGGGAGAAAATGTCATCCACCGGGGAGAAGATTTAAAGAAAGGTGATCAGGCCTTGAAAAAGGGGCACCACTTGCGTGCGCCTGAAATTGGCCTGCTTGCTTCCCTCGGCCTGGCCGATGTTAAAGTGCACCGCCGTCCCAGGGTTGGGTTTTTCTCAACCGGCGACGAGCTGGTCGACTACAGCAGGCCAAATCTAAAACCGGGCCAGATCAGGGACAGCAACACCCCGGCCCTGCTATACCTGGCCGGGCAAGCAGGCGCGGAAGCACAGTACGGCGGCATCCTGCCCGACAAGTTTGAGGTTTTCCTGGAAAAAAGCCGTTCCATGCTTGACAACGTTGACATGCTGGTTTTTTCCGGGGGCAGTTCTGTTGGCACCCGAGATTACACAGCCCGAACC
This sequence comes from Syntrophomonadaceae bacterium, assembly GCA_003550645.1. Taxonomy (GTDB): domain Bacteria; phylum Bacillota; class Dethiobacteria; order DTU022; family DTU022; genus B1SED10-74M. The sequence goes on from PUKV01000269.1 coordinate 2,026, forward strand.
ATGCAGGAACTGGGGCAGCCGGGCCTGCTGGTGGAGGGAATCTCCATCCAGCCCGGAAAACCAACCCTGCTGGCTAGCTGCGGGGGCAAACCTGTCCTCGGCCTGCCCGGGCACCCGGTATCGGCCCTTAATATATTCAAGATTTTTGGCCAGGCTCTTATCAACCGCCTTAGCGGTAAAGAAAATAAAACCTTGAAACCGAGCGTCAAAGCAACCCTGAGCCGCAATATTTCTTCACGTTCAGGCCGGACTGATTATGTAAGAGTAAAAGTGGAAACCGCTTCGGAAGAGGTAAAAGCTATCCCCGTTTTTGGCCGTTCCGGGATGCTGCGCACCCTGGCCGAAGCCGATGGCTTACTGGTTATTCCGGCTGAAAAAGAGGGCCTGGCCGCCGGAGAGATGGTAGATATTGAACTATGGGAGTAAAATTTCTTATTGATGGAGGTGCCTTTTGCGCAAGGTCTATTTAAGCAATATCCCCCGGCAGGAAGCGCTGGATAAATTCATGGACGCGGTAGATATCCCTCGCCGCACTGAAACAATTAATGTGAACTCCGCCCTGTCCCGGGTTACTGCCGAGGCAGTTTTTGCCTGTTATTCTATGCCCGGGTACCATGCCGCTGCCATGGACGGTATAGCCGTACAGTCACAAAACACTTTCAAAGCCTCCGACCAGAATCCGCTTCAACTTAAACCGGGACAGGATTACCATAATGTCAACACCGGAGAACCCCTTCCCCCCGGCTTTGATGCTGTAATTAAGGTGGAAGAGGTCCAGTTTCATGAGGATGGCCAGGTTGAGATCCTGGCTCCGGCCACTCCCTGGCAGCATATCCGGGCTGTTGGCGAAGACGTGGTGGCCGGTGAACTGATCGTGCCGGCCCAGAGCCGTCTCCGCCCCCAGGATTTAGGGGCACTGCTGGCCGGGGGCATAACTGAAATCAATGTCCTTGGAAAGCCGGAGGTGGCCATCATCCCGAGCGGAACGGAAATTGTCGATCCGGGCGCAGAACGTAAAAAAGGAAGCATTCCGGACTTTAACAGCACAGTAATTGCATCCTACTTAACCCAATGGGGCGCGGAGCCGGACATTAAACCCAGCGTTCCGGATGATCCCGGGCAAATTATAGAGGCGCTGTCCGCAGCAGTTAAAGAATATGACCTGGTCATCATCAATGCCGGTTCATCAGCAGGCGAGAAGGATTACACCTTTTCCGCCATTGAAGAACTGGGTGAAGTGTTTTTGCACGGTGTCGCTACCAGGCCGGGAAAACCAACTATTCTCGGCCGGATCGATCAAAAGCCCGTGGTCGGCCTTCCAGGCTACCCGGTCTCTGCCTACATGAGCCTGGAGTGGTTTGTCCGACCTTTGATTTACCGTTACTTTGGGCTTCCTCTGCCGAAACGGCAAAAGCTGCCGGTTACCCTGGGACGCAGGGTAGTATCAGAACTGGGAGTGGAAGAATTTGTCCGGATGACCGTGGGGCACGTCGGCGGGCGCTACATCGCCAACCCCCTGACCAGGGGGGCCGGGGTAACCATGTCTCTGGTAAGGGCCGACGGATTGCTGATCATACCGGCCAACTCGCTCGGTTACGAACAGGATGAAGTTGTGGAAATTGAACTTTACCGCTCCGAATCAGAGCTGCGCCATAATTTACTGGCTGCGGGCAGCCACGACCTGATTATAGATCTGCTGGCCACGGCCTTGAAAGAACGTGATCCCAGTTTAAGCTTATCTTCAGCTCACCTGGGCAGCATGGGTGGAATCGCAGCCATCGGACGAGGTCAGACCCATCTGGCCGGGGTGCACCTGTTCGATCCTGAAAGCAAGGATTATAACTGGCCCTACATAGAAAAAATGGCGCCCGGTATGGATGTACGCCTGGTAAACCTGGCCTACCGGATGCAGGGCTGGATAGTGCCAAAAGGTAATCCCGACGGCATACACACAGTCGAAGACCTGGCTAATACCGGAACCAGTTTCATCAACCGCCAGAAGGGAGCCGGAACGCGCATTCTTTTTGATCACCTCCTGCGGGAAGCCGGCCTATCAGCAGCCCAGGTTTACGGATACGAACGCGAAGAGCATACCCATTTGAATGTTGCTGCTGCTGTAGCAGCGGGCACTGCCCGGGCCGGGCTGGGGATTTTACCTGCTGCTGCCGCCTTCGACCTTGACTTCATTCCCCTGGTCGAAGAAAGGTACGACCTTTTGATGAGCGAGACATTTTATAACAGCAGGGAAGCAGAAACCTTGTTTGAAATCATCGCCGATCTCCGGTTCCAGAATAAAGTTGAAGCCATGGGTGGATACAGCATGAGGGATGCCGGACAGATCATGGATATAGGAATAAGAGAAGATAAAAGTGATTGAACCATATAAATAGTATTGCCATTACAAAGGAGCCCAGGAATATGACTTTAAAAGACAAACAGGGTAGAAAGCATGACTACTTAAGAATTTCGGTCACCGATCGCTGCAACTTACGCTGTGTATACTGCATGGGCGATGACGGGATCGAACAAACTTCACACGAAGCAATCTTGAGCTACGAAGATATCTTAAAAGTTGTTACTGCCGGGGCTGAACTGGGGATCAGTAAAATCAGGATCACCGGTGGAGAACCCCTGGTCCGAAAAGACCTGGTCCAGTTGATCGAGATGATCGCTGCTGTTCCTGGCGTCACAGACCTGGCCATGACCACTAACGGCACCCTCCTGTCCCGTTATGCCGAAGCCTTAAAAAGAGCAGGCCTCAACCGGGTCAATATCAGCCTCGATACTTTGCAGGCAGATAAATATCAAATAATCACCCGCTGCGGCAAGCTTGAAGATGCCATGAAAGGTATTGAATATGCCCTGCAGTACGGATTGGAACCGGTAAAACTAAATACCGTCCTCATGAAAGGGATAAATGACGATGAAGTAGTCGATTTCCTGCAGCTGGCCCGTGAAAAACCGCTGCATATCCGCTTCATCGAATACATGCAAATTGGCGATCACGACCGGGGTTACAGCAGCCATTACCTGCCGCTCAGCTTTGTCGAAAAAGCTGCTGAAAAAGCCGGTCTGCCGTTAACCCCGGTTCCCCTGCCCGGTGGAGCGGGCCCGGCTGAATCATACAGCATCCCCGGGGGAAAAGGGACGATCGGCCTGATCCACCCGATCAGCAAACATTTTTGTGACAGCTGCAACCGCCTTCGCCTGACAGCCGAAGGATCGCTCAAAGCCTGCCTGTACTGGCAGGACGAAAAACCGGTCCATACGGTCTTGCATGACAAGGCAGCCCTGCAAGACTTAATCAAGGAAGTCCTCGGCGGCAAACCGGTTGAACACCAGATGGCTGCTGATGGCAACTGCAGCACAATCAATCCCGGGACTATGCGGAGCATGTCAAAAACCGGTGGTTAAATATTTTAATGGGGGTGGGAATGTGGCACCGGTAATTATTCACCTGGTCGCTTCCAGGTCCAAAACAGGAAAAACAACCATCCTGGAAAAAGTGCTGCCGATTTTAAAACAGCGCGGTTTAAAGGTAGCTGTGCTGAAAGGGAACCTGCATCACTATGAACTCGACCTGCCCGGCAAAGACAGCTGGCGTTTTGCCGAAGCGGGCGCGGATGTATCAGGATTTACCACCCCAGATAATTATATTTTAATCGGTTCCAACAGTGAAAAGAGCGGGACTGAAGCCGCAGCCTGGTTGCTTAAAGATTTGGACCTGATCATTATAGAGGGCAATAAAAAAACCGCCAATCCCAAGCTTGAAGTAGTACGCAGCAACCTCAACCCTGAACCACTGCTTCTGCCCAATACCGCTGCCGTAATTACCGATTTGAGTGATCTGGAAACTGAAGTCCCGGTGATTGACATCGATAACCCCACGGCCCTGGCCGATTTTATCTGCACAGAGTTTCTTGGTACTACAGCAGGAAACGCTGTTGATTTGGAAGGAATTGAAAGCAGTGACAAGGGAGAGCAGAGCGGCAGTCTGACCCACTTTGATCAATCAGGCCGGCCGAGGATGGTTGATGTCTCAAAAAAAGACCAGACCAGCCGTGAAGCCTACGCCCGGGGAGCAATAACTATGTCCCGGGA
>PUKV01000100.1 GCA_003550645.1 Syntrophomonadaceae bacterium
GGGACCAAAACAGTTACAATTCTATAAGGGGGAGAATACAGCAAATGGGGAAAGAATGCATAAGGGTAGGACTGGTCGGTGCGGGAACAATCGGCAAAGGGGTAGTTGATCTCTATAAGCGCAACGGAGACCTGATTAACGACAGGATTGACTTTGCAGTAACCCTGGCAAAAGTGGCCGACCAGGATCATAAACGCCTGCAGGCGCTTGATCTGGATGAAAAGATGCTGAGCACGGATGCCGCCGAGGTGCTCGATGATCCGGAAATTGATATTGTTATTGAACTGATTGGCGGGATTGAGCCGGCCCGCAGTTTTATCGCACAGGCTCTTGAAAATGGCAAATATGTAGTTACGGCCAACAAGGATATGATGGCCCGTCACGGCCAGGAACTGCTTGCCCTGGCCCGGGAGAAAAATTTAAACATTTTTTACGAGGCCAGTGTTGGCGGCGGTATCCCCCTGATTCGCCCCCTAAAACACAGCCTGGTTGCCGATCGGGTCAGCCGTGTGCTCGGCATTGTCAACGGTACTACAAATTATATTTTTACCCGCATGGCCCAGGATGATTTAAGCCTGGAAGATGCCCTTTCAGAAGCGCAGAGGCTTGGTTTTGCTGAAGCCGATCCAACCAACGATATTGAGGGCCTGGATGCTGCCTACAAGCTGGTTATTATGGCCAACCTTGCTTTCGGCAAAAAAGCTGATTTCGACCAGGTCCACATTGAAGGAATTAAAGGGGTCACTTATGAAGATATTGCCTATGCCCGGGAAATTGGCTATACCATCAAACTGCTGGCTATCGGGGAGGATCTGCCTGAAGGCCTTGCTTTAAGGATTCATCCGGCCCTGGTTCCCATGGAGCATCCCCTGGCTTCTGTATTAAACGAACTGAATGCCGTTTTTATCGAAAGCGAGGCGGCAAAAGAGCTCATGTTTTACGGGCCCGGGGCCGGCCCCATGCCTACGGCCGCCGCTATTTTATCGGATGTGGTAGAGGCGGCCCGCTGTATTCGTTTCAATGTTTCCAATGGGGTGGTGGAAGGAGAACTGCAGGATACCGGTTTTGTGCCCATCGGGGCTGTAGAATGCCGCTTTTACCTGCGTTTCCTGGTTGAAGATCGGGCCGGTGTTTTTGCTTCCCTGGCCAACGCTTTTGCCGATGAAGGTGTCAGCCTGGATATGGTCATCCAGAAGCGGAGGGTGGGAAATCTGGCCGAAGTGGTCCTGGTTACCCATGAGGTCAGGGAAGAAGCGTTCCACCGGGCCTTAAGCAAAGTAACCGGTATCACAGCTATCAAGCCTAACCCGAGCATTATCCGCCTGCTTGGCTAAAAAACTAAGCCCAGGGCTTAAACTGCCGGTTGAAGCAGAGCCTGTTTTTCATTAAGCCGGCCATGTGGCGGGGCATCGAAGCCGGGTATACTATAGCCCGGCTGTGCAGAACCGCCGCCCCGGCGATAGTGGGCAGGAAAGATTTTTTGAAGTGGTTATTATAGGAGCGGCCGTAAATGCCGGCGGCTTCCATTCCCGATTCTTCGGCCTCCTTGATGGCATGGAAGCCCAGTATGGCGCTTTTGAAAGCATTAAACAAACCTTCGCCGGAAAAAGGTTCCACCAGCCCGGCGGCATCACCGATTAAAAGCAGGTTCTTGCGGCCTGCTTTTTTTAATGGTCCCAGGAAAGGCAGGGGCCACCAGGAAGGTCCGCTGCCGGTTTTTTCGCCGGCAAATAGCTGATTGTAGGCTCGTTTTAGCGTTCCCGGGCCAAACAGGCCGCCAACACCCCGGTTGATCCAGCCGCTGCCGTGAAAAGACCACCCCATACCGCCCAATCCCGGCAGGGGATAAAATTGAAGGGTTCCCGGTTTAACCCCTGCGCTTGACCGGCCGGTTTCAGTTTCGACCATTTCACTCAGGCCGCGGCCGCAGGGGGGTAACCCGGTTTTCCGCAAACCTGCCAGCACCCCGCAGCGTCCCAGGGCTCCATCGGCTCCAATAACGTAGCGGGCGTAGATCGGGGCAGTCCCGGCCTCCGCCGCTTCCAGGCGGTAATAACCCGGGGAGCCGTTAAAACTACCCGGCTCGTTTAGCCCCTGGATTGTATGCCCTTCAAAAAGTACTGCTCCCTTTCCGGCAGCATAACGGAGCAGGTAGTGATCAAAGTGCTCTCTTTTGACCAGCAGGCCCAGCTTTCCGGGAAAAGCATGCTCATAACTGCGGGTGCCCTTGATTACACGCAGGGTATAAACCGGTTCACCGGGCTTCTCATCCGGATCAAGATCCGGTGGCAAAAGGGAAAGGGCCCGGGCAGAAATAAAGCCGCCGCATGATTTAAAGCGGGGCATCCTGTGCTGCTCCAGCAGGGCGGTCAAAAGACCGGCTTCTGCAGCCAGTGCGGCTGTTAACGAACCTGCCGGACCGCCCCCGATTACAGCCAGGTCGAATTCTTTCTCTCTGTTTTGCATGGTTATACCAATGCCTCCACTTTTAGAACCTGCTGATTCAAATGTCCTGTTCCCTGCGCTACATTATAGCATAGCAAACCTGAACCTGCTCGGCTGCTCAGAGATCCCGACTTTACAGTTTTAAAAGGTGAAACCCCGGGCCTGTCTTTTACAGTAAAAAAAAGCTGAAAGTCCTTATATGCAGCAACCACGGGGCTTTTTTGATGCAAATGGATAAATTTATTGTTATGCTACAGCTTGATAGTTTTCAGTAATTTGTTATATACCGCCTGCCACAATCGACAGACATGTTTAAAATGATACGAGAAAGACTGCAGGGAAGGGTACAAAAAAGGCCGCAGTAACTTGACGGGTTTATGCAGATAGATTAAAATTATCCCTGTGATATTAAGTAGTCTAACAAAACAGGTTGCCCATATTATGAACATGAGTGGTGTGAAAAGCAGTAACACCAGGAAAAATTCCGGGATCAAGAACATCGGCCCTTTTCCCGGCACTGAAAGTTGTTTAAACGGCCGGCTTGCCTGGCCGGCCTGCTTCATCTAAAGATCTGAAAATAACCCGCCAACCGGAGGCTGGTAATTATGCCTGTTGATTTTGGCAAAGAAGTCGATTACGTGGCCCACCTGGCCCGCCTATCTCTTGAACCGGAAGAAAAGGAATGTTTGGCCGGTCAACTCAGCGAGATTTTAGAGACTGCCCGCCGGATCCAGGAGCTTGATACTGCCGGGGTCGAACCTACCTCGCATGTAACAGAGCTTCCGGCAGTGCTGCGGGATGACTCGGTCAGGCCCTCCCTGCCCCTGAACAGGGCCCTGCAAAATGTTCCGCAACGAGAAAAAAGTTTCGTTAAAGTTCCGCGGATTACCGCTTCGGAACTGGAGCAGGACTAGCGGGCAGGCAAGTAACTTTTAAAAACTGGTTGTTGAGATATTATCCAGCCGGAAGCGAGGAATACCATGCAGCTTTACGAACATACTGCCGCTGAACTGAGCCGGATGCTGCAGTCCCGGGAAGTGAGTTCGGTTGAAGTAGTGCGGAGCTTCCTGGAAAGAATAGATCAAGTCGATTCATACCTGAAGGCATTTATAACTCAAACCCCGGTAACAGCCCTCGATACAGCCGGCGAGATAGACAGCGGGAGGATGCGCGGGGAGAACCTGCATCCTCTGGCCGGGGTGCCGGTTGCAATTAAAGATAATATATCAACCATGGATCTGCGCACCACCTGCGCTTCCCGCATCCTGGAAAACTATATCCCCCCTTTTGATGCTACTGCTGCTGCAGCCGTAAAAAGGGCAGGCATGCCCATCCTGGGTAAAACTAACCTGGATGAATTTGCCATGGGCTCTTCAACGGAGAACTCAGCCTTTTTCCCCACCCGTAACCCCTGGGACCCGCAGCGGGTTCCGGGCGGATCGAGCGGAGGTTCTGCGGTAGCCGTGGCTGCGGGTATGGCCCCCCTTGCCCTCGGTTCCGATACAGGTGGTTCGATTCGCCAACCGGCTTCCCTTTGTGGTGTGACAGGGCTCAGGCCTACCTACGGGCGGGTTTCCCGCTACGGGCTGGTCGCTTTTGCTTCTTCCCTCGATCAGATTGGCACCGTCAGTTTAAATGCCTTTGACTGCGCCCTTTTATTGAACCTGGTTGCCGGCCATGATCCTCTTGATTCTACTTCCCTGCCCGGTGCAGTTCCCGATTATACTGCCGGACTCGAACCTGGAACAAAGGGTTTGCGGGTTGGAGTCATTAGCTACAGCAGCACAGAAGGCTTCGACCCGGAAGTAACTGAAACAGTGCAAAAAGCAGCTGCCCTGCTGGAAGAACACGGCGCCGAGGTGGGCGAAGTTTCCCTTTCCCTTACCGATTATGGTTTAAGCGCCTACTACCTGATCGCTCCTTCCGAGGCCAGTTCGAACCTGGGCCGTTACGACGGGATTCGCTACGGCTATTCTGCTGCCGGGGATAATATCGAAACCATGTTCAGCCGGACCAGGGGCGAGGGTTTTGGCCCCGAGGTTAAAAGGCGGGTCATGATCGGAACTTATGCTTTAAGCGCCGGTTATTATGATGCCTACTACCTTAAGGCGATGCAGGTCAGGACCTTGATCCGCCGCGAATATGAAAAAGCCTTTAAAAAATTTGATCTGCTGCTCGGGGCGGCTTCACCAACCCCGGCTTTTAAAATCGGTGAGAAGATCGGGGACCCCCTGCAGATGTACTTATCGGACGTTTGTAATATAACCGATTCCCTGGCCGGAGTGCCTTCCCTGGCTGTACCGGGTGGTTTTCATTCCAGCGGCCTGCCCCTGGGGCTGCAGCTGACTGCCCGGCCCCTGCAGGAGCAGCTGCTTCTTAAAACAGCCCGCTTTTTCGAAGCATACCGGGGGCAAGTCTCCCTGCGACCCGGGTTGGAGTTTATTGAAAAGGGAGGCGGCAGCAGTGCAGTATGAAGTTGTAATCGGGCTTGAAATTCACGTGGAACTGATGACTGCCTCCAAGCTTTTTTGTGGCTGCAGTACCACTTTTGGAGGGGAACCAAACTCGAACTGCTGCCCCGTATGTCTGGGTCTGCCCGGCAGCCTGCCCGTATTTAACCGCCGGGCTGTGGAACTGGCCGTTACAGCAGCCCTGGCGCTGAACAGCGAGGTTCAGCTGCGGAGCCGCTTTGACCGCAAGAATTACTTTTACCCCGATCTGCCCAAAGCATACCAGATTTCCCAGTACGATCAGCCCCTGGGCCGGGGAGGCTATTTAGAAGTGGAACTAACAGGCGGAAAGCGCAGGGTTAACCTGGAAAGGGTCCACCTGGAAGAAGAGGCCGGCAAACTGGTTCATGCCGGCGACTCCATCATCGGAGCCGGCCATTCCATGGCTGATTACAACAGGGCCGGAATTCCACTGCTGGAGATCGTGACTGCCCCGGAACTGCATTCCGGCCAGGAGGCCCGCACCTTTCTGGAAGATTTAAGGAGCCTGCTCCTTTACTCGGGAGCCTCCGACTGTAAGATGGAAGAAGGGAGCTTGCGCTGCGATGCCAACATCTCGCTGCGGCCTGAAGGGAGCAGCAAGCTTGGCACCAGGGCTGAAGTTAAAAATATGAATTCTTTTCGCTCCGTGGAACTGGCCCTTGATTACGAGGTGAGGCGCCAGGAGCAGGTTTTGTCTGAAGGGGGCACGGTGGTCCAGGAAACCTGCCACTGGGATGAAGCAAAGAAGCAGACCATAACCCTGCGGGGCAAGGAAGGTTCTTCCGATTACCGCTATTTTCCCGAACCGGATCTCCTGCCCCTGGTCCTGGAGAAGACTTTTGTTGAGAACCTGGCCCACCAATTGCCCGAACTGCCTGCCACCCGCAGGGAGCGCCTCCAGGAACAGTACGGCCTGGAAAAAGAAGAAGCCCTGCTTTTAACATCAAACAGGGAACTGGGCGACTTTTTCGAAGCAGCAGCAAAACAATACCCCGGTTACCGCCACCTGGCTAACTGGATCCAGGGAGACCTGCTTTACCAGCTCCGGGAAAGCGGGAAAAGGCTAAATGAAATAGAGCCCGGATTACTGGTAGATTTGCTGTTGCGTCTTGATGAAGGCAGGATTAACCGGCCCGTAGCCAAGGAACTGCTGGCAGAAATGGTGCAAAGCGGCATAGATCCGAAAGAAGCGATCAAAGAGCGGGGTCTGGAACAGATAACCGGCCGGGACAACCTCCTGCCGGTGATAGAAGAGGTTATTGCCAATAACCCGGAAGCGGTTGACAACTACCGCCAGGGGAAAAAGAAAGCCCTTGCTTTCCTGGTTGGCAGGGTAATGGCGGCAACAGAAGGCCGGGCCGACCCGGCTGAGTTAAACCGCCTACTGCAGGAAAAGATTTGAGCAGATCATGTTCAATTTAGCGAGTGGGAGAGATTGAAAAGTTTTAAAGACGGGAGATTCTATCATGCAGGGTACCAATAGCCTGGTTATTGTAGGAGCACAGTGGGGCGATGAAGGTAAAGGAAAGGTCATTGACTACCTGGCTTCTGAAGCGGACCTGGTAGCGCGTTTCCAGGGCGGTGATAATGCCGGCCATACCGTGGTTTACGGGGCCAACATTTTTAAACTGCACCATATACCTTCGGGGATCCTTTCCCCGGGATGCACAAGCCTACTTGGCAGCGGAATGGTTATCAATCCGCTGGTCCTGCTCGATGAGCTGGCCGAACTCGAAAAAAGGGACATCAGCACCGCCAACCTGCGGATCAGCAGTAAGGCCCACCTGATCATGGCTTACCACCAGGTTTATGACAGGGTCAATGAAGAACTGCTTGGCGACAATAAGATTGGCACCACCGGCCGGGGGATCGGCCCGGCTTATGCCGACAAAGCCTTACGGAGGGGACTGCGGGCTGTTGATCTGGCTGATGTGGACGTTTTCCGGGAGCGCCTGGCCCAGGTTCTGCCCTTACAGAACCGCTTATTACAGAGCGCTTACGGGCATGAAGGCTATGACCTGGAGCAGCTGGTTGAGATCTACCGCCCGGCCGCTGAAAAACTTGGCCCCATGGTTGTTGATACTTCCAGGTTGCTTTCAGAAAGCCTTGCCGAAGGTAAAAAAGTTCTTTTTGAAGGGGCCCAGGGTGCCCTGCTCGATATTGATCACGGCACTTACCCCTTCGTAACCTCTTCTTCCACGGTGGCGGCAGCGGCCGGATCGGGCAGTGGGCTTGGCCCCCAGTGCGCCGGCCGGGTTTTGGGAGTAATCAAAGCTTATACTACCCGGGTGGGGGAAGGTCCGTTTCCTACCGAGGAAAAAAGTGAAGCAGGGGACCTGCTCAGGGACCAGGGTGGCGAATACGGTACCACCACGGGCCGCCCCAGGCGCTGCGGCTGGTTTGACTCTGTAATTGCCCGCTATGCGGCCAGGATCAACGGTCTGACCGGCCTGGCCGTCACAAAACTTGATGTCCTGAGCGGGCTGGAAACGGTAAACCTGGCCGTAGCTTATGAATGCGGCGGATCTACAACAAAAGACTTTCCCACCGGCATGGAAGTGCTTCAACAGTGTAAGCCGGTTTACGAGATCTTTCCCGGCTGGTATGAAGATATTTCAAGGGCCCGCACCCTGGGAGAGCTTCCGGAAGCGGCCAGGCAGTACCTGGAGGCAATGGAAGAAACAACTGGCGTGCCCGTAGAAATGGTTTCCGTGGGGCCCGACCGGACCCAGACTATCGTGAAACCCGGGACCTACCTGGCCGGCTGGTGTGGCGATTAAAAAATTTTTATAATTATAATCAAAAATAGGAATATATCGGGCAGGAATCTTGAACCTGCAAGGCGAATAGGTAAAAACTATCGCAATACAATAATACTACTGTTAAATCAAGGTTCTTCAGGTATCATAGCTTATAAGGAGGAGTAAAATGAGACAGGGCCTTCGAAATTGGTTGAAAATAGTAATTGGCTTCATCTACTCAATTACTATATTGATTACGTTTCTCACTTTTTCACTGTTTGGAGTAAAAGCGCAAGATACATTGCAGGTAATTGTTACAGAAGCTACCCCTCCCTATACTGAAGTGCAGCTGATTACCGTTACCCTGCAGCCGATGGTTATTCATAATGTTTTTTGGCTTAGCCTGGCCGGCCTCGGATTTTTACTGATCTTTTTATACTTTGTCGATCAAAGATTTAAGGTATTTTTGGCCCCCGGTTTGCTCACCCTGATCATGACCGCATTTGTGGGCGTCGTTATGCTGGCCTTCCTGGACAATATTTTTGCCGATGTTCAGCCTTACCAGGAGCTCTACCTGGAAACGGCCATGACCCGTTTTTACCAGGTAACGGCAGGATTGACCATGTTCGGGGTTTTGTTGATCCTGCTTTCATACTACGGTGACCAGGTTGTGTCTATATTGAAAAAGAAATGATCCGGGCCTGGTTTTTCTAACAGACGGCTTAATAATGGGGGCGGATACTGTTTCGCCCCTTTTATTATTACCTTTCCGCCAAATTTTCTGTCGGGAGGCCGTTATGATCAAGATCCTTCATACAGCAGATCTCCACCTGGACGAAAGCGCCGGCGAACGCCGGGCCGCCCTTGAAGAGTTGTTAACCCTGGCCGGGCAAGAGGAAGTGACAGCCCTGGTAATCGCCGGGGATCTTTTTAATCATGATGGGGCCGCTGAAGTTATGCGGGCTGATTTAAGGGCGGTTTTTGACGGGTGCCGGTTTCAAACCGTCATATTACCCGGCAACCATGATTACCGGGCTTACCGCAGCGGACTGTACTTTGGAGACAATGTGACTGTGATTCATGACTGGAAGGAACCGGTTCCCCTGGGAGAAGCGTCCTTATGGGGATTGCCTCACGATCATATTGGTTCTGACCGGCTGGCCGCTCGCCTGCGTGAGCTGGCCTCCTTGATGGATCCGGAACAGGAAAATATTCTCCTCTATCACGGGGAACTGCTGGATACTTTCTTTTCCCGCCGGGATATGGGTGAAGAAGGAGAACAGCGTTACATGCCGGCCCGGCTTGCCTTTTTCGATCCCCTGCCGGTCCGCTATATCCTGGCCGGCCATTTTCACTCCCGCTTTGCTGTCTGGCAGGCCCCTGGTGGCGGGTTTTTTGTTTATTCCGGTTCACCAGTGTCAGTAACCAGGCGGGAAACTGGCCGGCGCAAGGCCGGCTTGCTGGGTCCGGGAGAAGCTCCCCGCGAAATTGCCCTGGACAGCTTTCACTACGAAGAACTGACCATTACCCTCGATCCTTTTACAAAAGCGGATCCCCTGCTGGAACTGGACCACAAATTAGCCGGCCTGCATTCTTCAGCCGGAATCCTGCTCACGGTGGATGGACTTTTTGACAGTGCCGCTTTAAACCTGGACGAAGCCGAACTGGTATCTGCAATCAAGCAAAAAACAGTCCCTTATTATACTCCCGAGCCGCGCTTTAGTTTCGTTGATGTTGGCCATATTCTTGAAGATGATTTGTTCAAAAGAATCAAAACTACCCTGGAAGAAGCTGATTATCCGCCGCGGCTGAAAAAAGAGGTTGAAGAAATGATCATCCAGGCTTTCAGGAGGGTCAAGCAGTGTTCCTAAAAGAATGTGCCATCAACCGCTACGGCCCTCTCTCAGGCGGAGAAATAAAAAGACCGGCATCGTTTACGCTTTTCTTCGCCCCCAACGAAGAAGGAAAAACTTTAACCATTGACGCCCTGCTTAAAATGCTGTTCAGCAGCCGGGAACTGAAGCCTGTAACAGGAATCAAACGGGTGGAAGAAAAACCGGAAGGATACCTGGTGGTCGGCACGGGGCAAGACGAATTCAAGTTGCCCGAGGCCGGAAGTTTCTCAAACCTGTTTGAAATCAGTGCCCTTGAGTTCAGGAACATATTCCTGGTCCGCGACAGCGACCTCGCTCTTACCGGTGAAGCAGAATTTTACCGGGCGGTCACCGGCCGCCTGACCGGGATGCGGGTAGATGAAATTAAAGAAATAAAGGAGTACCTGCAGGAAATGGGCGGGATAACCGCCGCCGGCGCTTTTTTGAACCTCGCGCCGGATAAGTTAAAGGACAGGTATGCAGCGGCCCAAAACCTGCTGGGTGAAATAGAGTCTCTTTTAGGGGAGCTGGAAGCTGAAAACTTTAGCCGTTTTGAGGAGAGCCTGGCCCGGCTGGAAGAGCGGCACTCTGAGATTAAGGATCTGCTCGATCGCTACGAACAGGCTTACAACAGGGAACAATATGAGAAGGTCAGGGAAGCCCTCTTAAGGCTGCGGGCTGCCCTGGACAGGTTTGCAGAATTGGGCCGCTATAACCGAGAGGAGTACGAAACCTGGCAGAGGGCCGAATTGAACCGGGACTTTATGCGAAGCGAAGCCGGGCGCATGGATAAAGAAAGTCATGAAAAACAGGTCCAGCTGCAGCAGGCACTAAAGCAAAGGGATCTTAACCGGGAATATTTTAGAGAAATGGAACATACATACCGGCAGCTTAAAGAAAAGATCGAGCCGCTCCTGGAACAGTACAGCCACCTGGAGGGTGCTGTTAAAAGGGATCGTGTTTTGCTGGCTGCTCCTTTTATCAGGGCAACTTCTGTGGCATCTGCTGTGGCTTTTTTCATGGCTTTGACCGGTTTTGCGATCCATGCTAATTGGTGGCTGCTGCCAGTACTTTTCGGCTCGTTTGCCCTACTGCTGGTATACAGTTTCTTGCGTTTCAGGCTTACACGTAAAGAAGCCAACCTGGGCAGGATCGAAGCCGAAGCCTGTGCTCGAGCAGAAAAAATGGATCTTCACGCCGGGGGAATCGGTGCACTCCGTTCTGCCGCCGGCCGGGTGGACAGGGATCTCGAGATGGCCCGGGACGCTCTTGAAGCAGCTGAAAGCGAAGGGCGCTGGCTGGAGAAGGAATCCGGCAGGTTGAAGGAAGATACCCGCGTTCTGGAGAAGAAGGCCGGACAGGAAGAAAGCAGAATCACAGAATTGAGTTTTTCTGCCGGGGTAGAAAGCCTCGCTCAATATTATAAACGGCTTGAAGAAAAGCAAGCCCTGCAGGGTGAAATTGATAGGCAAAAAAGCATCCTGCTGAGCTATTTAGGGTCCGGAGATGAAACTTTAACACTGGAAGAATTGCTGCCCTGCTGGGAAGACCACTTAAGCCGGCTGGAAAGATTTTCTGGTGCAGCCATTAATTTATGTTACGACCGGGCTGCCGTTGAGCAGTTAAAGAATGAACTGGAGCGGGTGGATACTGAAATCGAGCAGCTTCGGCAAAAAATGTCCTGGCGGGGTGATCAGCTCCGGTTCCTGGAAAAAGAAGTTAACGCGCTGTTACAGGAGGAAGAAGGTTCCCTGCCCTGTCAGACTGTCCTTGACCTGGAGGTGGCTCGCCAAAAAGTTAAGCGGTGGTTGGACAGCCAGGAGCACAACCGGGAGAGAGCACTGGCAGCAATCAGTGTATTGAACCGGGTTGCTGCTGCTGAAGAGCAAAAAGTAAACGCCCTGTTCGGAGCCGGCAAACCGGTCAGCGGTTACTTTAAAGCCATCACCGGCGGCCGGCACCGGGAAGTCACTTTTGATACAGCGGAAAACCTGGTTAAAGTAATAACGGAAGAAGGCTTGATCCTTGATGCCCGCAGTCTTTCCGGAGGGGCCTTTGATCAGCTTTATTTTTCAGTCCGCCTGGCCCTCGCTGAAAGCCTGCTTCAAGGGGATAAAGGCTTTCTGATTCTCGATGATCCTTTTATCAAGGCCGATGCAGGGCGTTTGCAAAACCTGCTCGGAATGCTTACCCGCCTCAACAGCAAAGGGTGGCAGATCATTTATTTCAGCGCCAAGGAGGAAGTTAAAACTGCCCTGGGAGAAGAAATTGCAGCAGGCCGGGTGCAGTTATCTGTGATATGATCATGAGTAGCGACCTGCATGAAAGCAAGCCGGCGAGACCTGGGCCATAGATGGCAAATGCCAGGAGCAACCAAAGCGATAGCCTGCTGTTGAGTCGCTGCCATTACCCGAGGTTAGCCGTCATTAATTCAAAATCAAACCCGGCTGGGCAGTAACAGCATTTTTAATAATAAAAAGGAGGGATGAGATTATGCATTTAACAGTAGTCGGTTGTTACGGCCCTTATCCTCCGGCAGGTGGAGCCTGTTCAGGCTACCTGCTCCGTGAAGAAGGGTATAACCTGCTGATCGACTGCGGCAACGGGGTCCTGAGCAGCCTGCAAAACCATATTGATTTCAGAGAACTGAACGCCGTCCTGCTATCCCATCTTCACCCTGATCATTATTCCGATATCCTGATCATGCGTTACGGCCTGGTCATGGCCCGGAACAGCGGCCGGCTCAGCGAACCTTTAAAGATTTATGCTCCACCGGAGCCGGAAGAGGATTTCGAGCGCCTGCCCTACAAGGATGTTTATGCGGTCCAGCCAATCGGTCCGGACCAGGCCCTGGAACTCGGTCCTTTTAACGTTGAAACCGCAGCTGTGGTCCATGCCGTTCCCGGGGTAGCCCTGCGGGTTAAATCCGCATCGGGAACCCTTGTTTATTCTGGAGATACTGAGTATTTTGACGGCCTGGAGAGTTTTGCGCGTGAAGCGGACCTGTTTCTCTGTGAAGCTAATTACCAGGACCTGGATATTACCAACAACCTGGCCAACCATATCAGCGCCGCCCAGGCTGCCCGGGCAGCTGCTTCTGCAGGGGTAAAAAGGCTGCTTTTAACCCACCATCACCCCGACCGGGACCGGGAGGTATCCCGGGCTGAGGCAGAGAAGTATTATCCCGCAGTAGAAATGGCAGTAGAAGGCGAAACCTATCTCTTATCTCCCTGAAACTAAATCTAATTTCACTGAGGAAGGATGATTGATCATGGCTAAAAGCAAGCAATCCACCCAGCTGCTGCTGTGCCCCACCCCTGCTGCGCTGATTGCCTGCAGCAGCGGTAAAGAGCAGAATATTATTCCCCTGGCCTGGGTCGGGGTGGTCAACTCTTCACCGCCGATGGTTTCCATAGCGGTCCGCCCTAACCGCCATTCCTACAAGATGATCAAGCAGACCGGGGAATTCACGATCAACATTCCCCGCGAGGATCAGGTTGACGTTGTTGACGGCTGCGGGACTGCTAGCGGCCGGGACCTGGAAAAATTTGAGCATTTCAATTTGACCCCCGTGAATGGGGCCTTGTCCAGCGCTCCCATGATTAAGGAATGCCCGATTAGCATGGAATGCACTTTAAAACATTCCCTGGAGCTGGAAAGCCATACCGTATTCATCGGCCAGGTGGTATCTTCATATGTGGAAGAAGGGGTCCTGGATGAAAAGGGATCCATCGATTTTGAACGCTGCTCGATTTTAGGTTTTTGTTCAGGCAATTACCTGAAAACGGCACCCCTTAATCTCAAGCTGGGTTATACCCTGAAAAAGTAATTCCGAACTTTTAAACCCGGGGGGCCTTAAACGCCCCCGGAGGCCCGTGGATGGAATTTGTTGTGCTGTTAACCAGGCTGAGGGCAGGCTCTATCTTCAGGCACAGAGCAGCAGTTGCCGTGCAGAAGCTGCTGCATCTTGGCAGCAGGCCGCTTCAACCTTGCCTGCGAAGTTGTCAACCCGGACTCTAAATTGGTATAATTACCGTGGACCTTGCCTCGCCTGTATTTTTAGAAACAGGGAGCAGGTTATTATAGAGTGGGGAGAGATAAAAAATTGCCTGATTACAAATCCCTCCTGCGGGAACTGCCGGCAGTCGATCGCCTGCTCCGCGAGGCGGCGCTGGAGGAGAAGCTGCACCACCTGCCGCGGCGGCTGGTCCTGCAGGCGGCCCAGGAGACCATTGCTTCTTACCGCCGGAGGTTGAGCGATTATTCAAGCCTCGACCACCCGCCGGAATCGCCGGTTCGAATTGATCTTTCCCCTTCCGCCCTGGCTGAAGAAGCGGCCCTTCTGGCCGAACAGAAAGCCGGTTCGAACCTTAAATCCCTGGTTAATGCCACCGGAATAGTTATCCATACCAACCTCGGCAGGGTGCCCCTGGCAGAATCTGCGGTTGAAGCCATAACCGCTGCTGCAAAAAATTATACCAACCTCGAGTTTTCCCTGGATACCGGGGAACGCGGTTCGCGCCACGACCACCTCGAGGAACTGCTCTGCGAGCTGAGCGGAGCTGAAGCGGCAGCAGTAGTCAATAACAATGCCGCCGCCGTATTCCTGGTTTTAAACACTCTGGCCGGCGGTAGAGAAGTTGTTGTTTCCAGGGGACAGCTGGTTGAAATCGGAGGATCTTTTCGGATCCCCGAGATAATGGCTGCCAGCGGAGCCCACCTGGTCGAGGTCGGCACCACCAACAAGACCTACCTGCGCGATTATGAGGCGGTGGTCAATGATAATACGGCCGCTTTTTTAAAGGTCCATACCAGCAATTATAATATGGTTGGCTTTACAGCTGAAGTGGAAACCGGGGCCCTGGCTGCCCTGGCTGCCAGGTGCCGCCTTCCCCTAATTGAAGACCTTGGCAGCGGTCTGTTGCTGGACCTGACCGCGCACGGTCTGCCTTTTGAACCGCTCATCCAGGACAGTATTGACGCCGGGGCCGACCTGGTTACCTTTAGCGGCGACAAGATGCTCGGAGGGCCCCAGGCCGGGGTAATTGTCGGCCGCAGGGACCTGGTTTCATTAATTCGCAAAAACCAGCTGGCACGGGCTCTGCGGATCGATAAGTTTACGGTGGCCGCCCTGGAAGCGACCCTGCGCCTGTACCTGGATTCCGAGATAGCACTGGAACAAATACCGGTTTGGAGGATGCTGCGGGCTTCCCCGCATGAACTGCACCGCAGGGCAGAAAACCTGGCAGAAAGGCTGTCCAAAAGAGTTGAAGGCGGCAGTATAGAAGTGGTTGAAGGTATGTCCAGGGTCGGTGGCGGTGCTTTGCCTGCTGCGGAACTGCCTACCTTCCTGGTTGCCTTCAGTCCGCCGGAGACGAAATCTCCGGACGGCCTGGTGTCAAAACTGAGGCGGGGGCACCCGCCGGTGATCCTGCGCCTTCAGCAGGACCGGCTGCTTTTCGATCCCCGGACAATCAGGGAAGCAGAGGAAGACAGCTTAATCAATGCTGTTGCCGCCGCCTGCCAGTTATGAAAAGCGAACCTACCAAAAACATAGCTTTAAGACAGAGGGGATACGGTGGAACCGTCATCTGTGTTTTAAAGAATTTATTGTCCAGGATGTTGTGCTGCTGTTAGCTTTTAAGCTGTCACTGTCAAATGATAATAACTTAATAAAAAGAAGATCATGAAAAAGGGGATCATGAATATTGGAACAGCTGATCATCGGCACGGCCGGACACGTTGATCACGGCAAAACAGTTTTGATTTCAGCCTTGACCGGGGTGGATACCGACCGTCTGCAGGAGGAAAAGCAGCGCGGCATCTCCATTGATCTCGGTTTTGCCCCCTTTAAATTGCCGGGTGGCAGGATTGCCGGCGTCGTCGATGTTCCCGGCCATGAAAAATTTATCCATAACATGCTGGCCGGCGCTGCCGGGCTCGACCTGGTTATGCTCGTAGTTGATGCCAACGAAGGAGTGATGCCCCAGACCAGGGAACACCTTGATATTCTGCAGCTGCTCGGTATTCGCAACGGCATCGTGGTCATCACTAAAATTGACCTGGTTGAAGAAGAATGGCGGGAGCTGGTTGAAGATGAAATCAGGGAGGAGCTGAAGGGTTCTTTCCTGGAAGGCGCTCCGATCCATTCCGTTTCTGCGATCAGCGGACAGGGGATCGAAGAGTTGAAAGCGATGATTGACCGCCTGACCGGGGACCTGGAGCCGCGCAGTTCCACCGGCCCCTTGAGATTACCCGTGGACCGCGCTTTTGTAATTGCCGGGTTCGGGACCGTGGTTACGGGGACGCTGGTGCAGGGATCGGTCCGGGTGGGTCAGACTGTTTCTGTAGTCCCACCGGGACTGGAAGCAAGGGTGCGCAATATCCAGGTCCACGACCAGGATGTGAAGGAAGCAAAAGCCGGCAGCCGGGTGGCTCTGAATTTGTCCGGAGTGGAAAAAGGCGAGATTTTAAGGGGCAGTGTGGTCAGCAATCCCGGTTATTACAGCCAGACCACCCTGCTCGATGCCTGGGTGGAACTTTTGCCCGGCTCGCCGCGCAGCCTGAAAAACCTCGATCCGGTTCATTTTTTCCTGGGCACAGTGCGCACTGTGGCCCGCCTGCTGCTGCTTGACCGGGATCAGCTCAAACCTGGGGAAAGCTGTCCGGTGCAGTGCCGCCTGGAAAGACCGCTGGTGGCCGAACGCGGTGACCCCTTTGTGATCCGTTCTTACTCACCGATGACCACCATTGGCGGGGGGATGGTCCTGGATCCCTACCCGGAAAAGCACCGCCGTTTTCGCCGGGAGGTAATTGATCGCCTGCAGGAACTAAAACAGGCCCCGTCTGAAGGCGGTGACGCCGCCTTTTTACGCAGCAAGCTGGAAGAACTGGTTGCCGCTGATACGGCCCGCTTGATGAAAGAAACCCGCCTGGCAGAAGAGCGGATTAAAGCGATCCTGGAAGATTTTACAACCCGGGGACAGGTTGAACAGGTTGGCAGCGCTTACATCCTTTCTGACACCCGCATGGATTTTGAAGGCGCCCTTCTCTCTGAACTGGAACGCTACCATGATAAGTATCCCTTATCACCGGGTATTTCCAGGGCCCGCCTGCGTGGAACCCTGCCCCGCGCATTCGGGCAGCGCGAATATGATGCTTTCCTGGACCGCCTCCAGGAAGAAGAAAAGGTGGAGATCAAGAGCGACCTGGTCAGCCGGTATGGTTTCATTCCCGCACCGTCGGGCAAAGAGAAGCAAATCCTGGATCACCTGGTAGAACAGTATGCGGCAGGGAAATTGCAGCCACCATCGGCCCGGGATGCTCTTGAAAAGGCCGGGGCAGGACAGGATCGCAGGGATGAATATTTCAATTACCTGCAGGAAAACGGTGCCCTGGTTAAGGTCAGCGAGGATCTTTACTTTCACCGGGATGCCTACCGGGAAGCAATCGAACTGCTCCGCGATCATTTTGCCGAAAATGCTACCCTGACTCTGGCCCAGTTCCGGGACCTGGCAGGCACATCCCGCAAGTATGCCCAGGCTTTGCTCGAACACTTTGACCAGCAAAAACTGACCAGGCGGGTGGAGGATCACCGGGTGGCCGTTAGATTGAACCGGTAATTAATTATAAAAGCTGGCTTAGTCAGACCGCCCTTGTAGCTTATCAGCTTGTTGCCCTTGTTGAATGACAGGCGGCATCATTAGGACAGTTAGAACGTCCTTTAAAGAATATAGCTTTAAGGCCGAAGGGAAGACCGGTGGAACCATTCCCTTTGCCACAGAAAGGAAGTGAAGCGATGGACGGCCGGGAAGTTAAATTGACGGCGTTGAGTAAGAGCGCCGGGTGAGCGGCAAAAATTGGTCCTGAAGACCTGGCGCAGGTCCTGCGCCAACTACCCGTTTTAGACGACCCGAACTATTTAAACCGGGATCAGCATTTTGCCGATGCCGGCATTTACCGGATTTCCGAGCACCAGGCCCTGGTCCAATCGGTGGATTTCTTTACGCCCATCGTTGATGATCCCTATGAGTTTGGTCAGATTGCGGCGGCCAACTCCCTGAGCGACCTTTACGCCATGGGAGCAAAGCCGCTCACGGCCCTGAATATTATCTGTTTTCCTGCGTCCTGCCATCCGCTGGAAGTGATGGAAGCAATTTTAAAGGGCGGTTATGACAAGGTCATAGAAGCCGAAGCGGTGGTAATCGGTGGCCACAGTATCGAAGATCAAGAGCCCAAGTACGGCCTGGCCGTTACCGGTCTGGTTGACCTGCAGCAGATCATTACCGGCAGTGGGGCTAAGCCCGGTGATGTTTTGGTCCTGACCAAGCCGCTGGGAACCGGTATTATTGCTACCGCTGTTAAGGGGGAAATGATCGGGGTTGATGAAGCCTCCCCGGCTGTTAAAGGGATGGCCGTGTTGAACGATATCCCTTCCCGGGCCATGCTTGAAACAGGTGTATCTGCTGCTACCGATGTAACCG
The DNA here is from genome assembly GCA_003550645.1 of Syntrophomonadaceae bacterium. GTDB lineage: Bacteria > Bacillota > Dethiobacteria > DTU022 > DTU022 > B1SED10-74M. The sequence continues at coordinate 18,036 of PUKV01000100.1, forward strand.
GTTTCAGCTTCCTGGGCCACTTGCAAGAGATGCTTCTATCCAGTAAAGTTGGTGCAGAGATTGATCACCGGAAAGTCCTCCTCTACCCGGGGGTTAAGGATATGACAGCCATGGGTATGATCCCGGCCGGCGCTTACCGCAACCTCGAATATGTGCGGCCTCATGTGTCCTGGGAGGGCAAAGCGGAAGAAAAAGACGATGCCCTGATCATCCTGGCCGATCCCCAGACTTCAGGCGGTCTCCTGGTAGCTCTTTCGCAGGATAAGGTTCAATCCTACCTGGAGCGCTTGAAAGCTGCCGGCAGGGATGGACAGGAAGTAGGGCGAATAACAGGTGAAAGCCCCGGTAAAATCAGGGTATTTTAAACTGCCTGACCGGGAATGCGGATTCAATAAATACGGTCAATATTTGCAAGTGTGAAATATTAAGGAATTAAAAAATCAGGCAGGAGAAAAACCCTGATATGTCGAATTCTAAGAACAAAGCCGGATTTTATAAGAATTGTCTGTCTATTTATTGCCTAAATTTAAGCTTTTAAGTAAAATGATCCAGATTTTGCTGCCAGGAGGTGAGGGCTACACAACCGAGGGTTGGTTTTACTACTGAGCTAGCAGTTGCTCTTCGTAGTAACTGCCGGAAATATTGCAGGACAATACTTTATTGATGATGCGGGGTATGATAATGACTACTGAAAGCCAGACTTTCACCGAAAAATATGATCTGCTGGGTTGTATCCAGTGCGGACGCTGCACCGGCGGCTGCCCGGTAACTGTCCGGGCCGACTTAAATGTACGCCAGTTTGTCAACGATGCCTACGATGAAGAGAAGCTGGACGAATTGGCCAGGCTGGCGGAAATCTGGGATTGCACAGCCTGTCATACCTGTGCCGTACGCTGCCCCAAGGGTTTAAAACCCCTGGAGGTATTGATCGGTTTGCGCTCCATGATCGTGGAAAGCGGAAAAGTTGAACCCACGGTCCGCGACGCCCTGCAAAGTGTCCTTTTGGAAGGCAACCCCTGGGAGAACCCCCGGGCTGCCCGCCAGGACTGGATGGAAGGCCTTGATGTCAGGATTGCCGAGCCGGGTGAGCATGTGGAAAACCTCTTTTTTGTCTGCTGCACCAATTGTTATGATCCCCGGGTGCAGGTAACGGCCAAAAATATGGTCAAGATTCTAAACAAGGCCGGCGTGGATTACGCTTTCCTGCCAGAGGATGAAAGCTGCTGCGGCAGTGAAGTCTTCACCATCGGTGAAGAGGGACTTTTCGAAATGACCGTGGAAGATAATACCGAGTTTTTAAATGAGTTCAGCGCCGATCGTCTCGTGACCCTGTCACCGCACTGCTTTACTACCTACAGGACCCATTTCCCCGACCTGAAATTCCCGGTCATCCATTACACCCAGCTGATGGATGAGCTGATTCAGGAAGGCAAACTGGCCTGGAAAGGGGAACTGCCGAAGAGGATTGTTTACCACGATCCGTGCTACCTGGGCAAGCAGGGCGGAATCTATGACGAACCGCGTCGGGTATTAAAAAGCATCCCGGGCGTGGAGCTGCTTGAATTTGACCGGAAGCGTGAGCGCAGCCTCTGTTGTGAAGGCGGCGGAGGAAAAATGTGGGTGGAATCGGAGTCACGCAAAGAACGCCTGGCGGATACCAGGATTAAGAACGCCAAAGAACTGGAAGCCGATATTGTGGCGGCAGCCTGCCCGTTCTGTGTGTTGACCCTGGAGGATGCCATGAAGGGGCTCGGTTACGAAGAAGAGATGCGTGTTGCTGAAATCATGGAGTTGTTGGGAGAATTTGTTGAAGCCTGATAGGCCTTAATACTGCAGGAGGTGTGAAAAGAACGATGAAAACAGTTGTTTGTATCAAGTATGTGCCTGATACTTCCGAAGCCGAAGTAAAGGTTAACCCGGACGGCAAAACGGTTGATGACAGCCGGTTTTCTTTTGACATCAACGATGCTGATAATTATGCCGTGGAAGAATCGGTCTTAATCAAGGAGGACAAGGGCGGTGAAGTCGACGTCCTGTCCATCGGACCGAAGCAGTCCGAAGTGATGATCCGTATGGCCATGGCCAAGGGGTGCGACAGGGCAACCCGGGTCGAAGATGACCGCATTGCCGAACATGATCCCCTGCTCGTAGCCAAAGTCCTGGCCGGGGCGCTCAAGGAGAAAGAATTTGACCTGGTCTTTACCGGTTGCTGGGGTGATGATTTCAACCATATGTCCACCGGGGTGGCTTTGGCTGAATACCTGGGAGTAAATCATGCTTCCATGGTTAAGAAAGTAGAAGTGCTGGATGGCAAGGTCCGGGCCCACCGCGAGCTTGAAGGCGGCCTGATGGAAGTGGTCGAGCTTGAATTGCCGGCCGTGTTGACCATCCAGACCGGGATCAACGAGCCTCGCTACGCCCCGATCCGCGGTATCCGGCAGGCTCAGAAAAAAGAATTGAACGTGGTCAGCCTGGACGACCTGGGCGTGGACCCGGCTGAAGTAAGCGTTGACGCTTCGCAGGTTGTACTGGAGAACCTCTATATCCCTGAAGTCGAATCGGCTGCTGAATTTATCGAGGGCGAACCGGAAGAAAAAGCTGAAAAACTGGCGTCCATTCTGACTAAAGGAGGCTTAGTATAATGGGTGATATATTAGTACTGGCTGAACACCGCCAGGGTGTATTGAGAGATATTTCTTTTGAAATGATGGCTATCGCCCCCAAAGTTGCTGAAGCTATGGGCGGTGAGGTTAAAGTGCTTGTAATCGGCAGCGGCATTGACGAGCTGGCTAAAAAGATGAGCGAGTACGGGGTTAAAGTGATCGCAGTTGACGATCAACTCTTTGAAGATTTTAACGCCGAAAAATACCAGAAGGCCCTGTCCGCCCTGTTAGATGACTTAAAGCCGGCCGTGTTGATGACCGGCCAAACCGCCCAGGGTGTTGATTTCATGCCCGCCCTGGCCGTGGAAAAGAACCTGCCTTATGTTGCGGAAGCGATCGATATAAACTACGAAGATGGGACCTTGAAAGCAACTCGAAATATTTATTCAGGCAAAGTTAATGCTACAGTAGCCTTCAAACCGGCCGATACCTGCCTGGTAACGATTCGGGAAGGGGCGGTCGAAGCGCCTGAACCGGCGGCTTCCGGTGATGTTGAAAAAATGGATTCTCCCCTCAAGGAAGATATACCCTACCGCAAGTTTGTAGAGTACATCGAAGCCGAGGTTGGAGATGTTGATATTACCCAGTCTGAAATCCTGGTCTCGGTCGGCCGCGGGCTCAAGGAAGACAAGAACCTGCCCGACATCGAAGAACTGGCCAAGGCGATTAAGGCTGATATTGCCGGCTCGAGGGCGGCTACCGATGCCGGATGGATTCCCCACGACCGCCAGGTCGGGACTTCCGGTAAAACAGTAAAGCCCAAGCTTTACCTGGCCCTGGGTATATCCGGTGCTTTCCAGCACCTGGCCGGCATGAAGGGAGCTAAGACTATCGTGGCCGTGAATAAAGACCCCGAGGCCCCGATATTCGCCGTGGCCGATTACGCCATAGTCGATGATATGTTCAAGGTTGTGCCCGCGTTGACTGAAAAACTGAAAGAGCTTAAAGGCTAGATGCTTATAAGGGCTAATTATTGCGGGAGGATGAAAACCAGATGACTGATAAGCCGAAAATAGGTGTCTATATCTGCCACTGCGGGATTAATATCGCCTCCACGGTAGATGTAGAGACTGTTGAAGAATACGCGTTAAAACTGCCTAACGTAGAAGTGGCGCGCAACTATTCATACATGTGTTCCGATCCCGGACAGGCCCTGATCAGGGAGGATATCAAGGAACATGGTTTGAACAGGGTCGTAGTTGCTTCCTGTTCACCGCGTATGCACGAACCGACCTTCAGGAAAGCGATCCAGGAGGCGGGTCTCAACCCTTATTTCCTTGAGATGGCCAATATCCGGGAACAGTGCTCCTGGGTCCACCAGGACATGGATGAAGCTACAGAAAAGGCCAAGAAGCTAATAACGGCTTCTGTGGCCAAGGTCAGGTTGCTGGAAGCACTTGAGTCAACGGAAGTTGATGCCGAACCGGCCGCCCTGGTGATCGGGGCCGGGATTGCCGGTATCCAGGCAGCACTTGACATTGCCGATGCCGGCTTTAAAACTTACCTGGTGGAAAAAACCCCGTCAGTGGGCGGGCGTATGGCCCAGTTAGACAAAACTTTCCCCACCCTGGATTGCTCGGCCTGTATCTTGACCCCGAAAATGGTCGACTGTGCCGGGCATCCCAATATTGAACTGCTCACCTACTCCGAGGTGGAGGAAATCAACGGTTACATCGGCAACTTCGATGTCAAGGTCCGTAAAAAGGCCCGTTATGTTGATTTCGACAAATGCAACGCCTGCGGCGATTGCGCCAGGGAATGCCGGGTTGCCGACCGGTTCCCCAGCGAATTTGACGAGGGCATGGGTAAACGGTCTGCGATTTACCTGCCTTTCCCCCAGGCGGTTCCGGCCAAGTACACCATTGATCCGGAAAGCTGCCTCTACTTAAAGCGGGGTAAGTGCGGTAAAGGGCCCAAATGCCAGGAAGTGTGCGGACCCGGGGCTATCGATTTCGAACAGGAAGACGAATTTGTTGAATTCAAGGTCGGGGCTATAATCGTAGCAACCGGCTTCGATCCCTTCGATCCTTCGCGCA
>PUKV01000005.1 GCA_003550645.1 Syntrophomonadaceae bacterium
GCCTTGCTGCCCGTTTCGGTGGTGCTGGCCTTGTAAACTATGACCGGCTTGTCAATTTTATCTGCAGCTTCTATAAATTCGCGGCCCCTTGGCAAGCTTTCCAGGTAGACGCAGATAACTTCTGTTTGCGGGTCCTGCCCGAAGTACTTCAGGAAATCAACTTCGTCCAGGTCGAGCTTGTTCCCGATACTGGCAAATTTGGCCAGGCCGATCTTCTCATCCTGGAGGTAGTTAAGTACGGTCAGGGCTGCACCGCCGCTCTGGGAAATGATGGACATGTTCCCCTTGGGGGCTTTGTGGAGGGCGACAAAGGGCAGGCAGAGCCCGTTGTCTGTATTGGCTACGGTGACGCTGTTGGGCCCCACAAACCGGATCCCGTATTTGCCGGCCAGGGCCAGCAGTTTTTCGGAAAGCGCTTTTCCCTCATCGCTGTATTCGGAAAAACCGCCCGAGGGAATGGCCATGTTCTTAATCCCGAATTCACCGCAGCGCTCCATCATGTCCGGGATTAGCCTGGCCGGGGTCATGCAGTAAGCCATGTCCGGGACTTCAGGCAAATCCTCAATATTTTTGTACATCCTGATCCCGTCCACATGGACGTCTTCGCTTCTTTCGTTAACCCCAAAAATTCTGCCCCGGTAGCCCCAGCGCAGCAGGTTTTCCAGGGTCAGCCTGGGAATGTTGCTGGGTTTGGAGGATAAACCGATGATGGCGATTGATTCCGGGTAAAATATCTTGTGCATGGTTCTTTGGTCACCTCGTTAAAAACAACTGTACTGTTCAGCCTGTTTAAAATAAAAGTCCGGTGTAACTACCAGGCCTGGTACCCTTGTTAAATGATAAGCGGAACCTCGGGGACGGTTTGAAGGTCCCTTTAAGCATAGCTTTAAGGCCGAAGGGGTAGACGGTGGAGCCTTCCCCTGTGGTTTAGCGAGCTATGCCTGAGTAGTTACAATCCGGCATTAAAAACACACCTCTGATTTTACCACAACTTGCCGTTTAAAGCATGCTCTCTTTGTGGCATGCTCTCCGGGTTTTCATATGTTATAATCCTCAATATGCAGATAAAAATCATACTTTGGTACGATATAAAAATCGGCCCGGCGGACCTTTGTTTCGATGAAGGACCCTGTTAAGCTTTAACCAGCGGCCGGTAAAGTTTAAACAGGGCCGCAGTCAAAAACAAAGGGGTTGGTGACTGTGAAAAAGCAATTGTGGGGTTTAATCTTTCTTGTTCTTGGTGTCCTGGTTTTACTGCAGGTTTTGGGAGTTTATGATTTGGGGCTTGCTTTCTGGCCCACGGCACTGCTGCTGCTCGGGATTGTGATTTTAACCGAAAGCATCAGCTTCGGCCTCATTTCCTGGGTAACCCTTGGTTTGGGTTTATGGGTCGGTGGAATCGGCCTGTTCGGTATCCTTTCAGAAGCCGGGGTAACCGACATCAGCGGCAGCGACATTGCCCGTTTTGGCTGGCCTTTGATCCTGGTGGCCATCGGGTTGTCGATCCTTTTAGGGGACCGGAACCTTTTTTTCCGGAAACTCTTTTTCCGGCACGGTTTTGATAAAGATGATGTCGCCGGCTATTCCCAGGTTCGCCATATCGGTGACCTCTACCACGGCCGCGCTCCCTGGACCCTGGACCAGGACCTTGAATTCTTTCACGGTATCGGGGATGTGGTGCTTGATTTTACCACCGCCGATATAAGGCCCGGCAAGCACCGGGTTTACCTGAAGGCGGGCGTGGGCGATGTTACGATCAGGGTGCCAGACGGGGTTAATATAGATGTCGATGCCTCGGTCGGGCTCGGGGAACTGGACGTGTTCGGCGAACAGAAATCGGGTATCGGCGGAATGTCTTTGAAGCGAGCAATCAACGTTGAGGATGCCGAAGCCACGATCCAGATTGAAGCAAGAATGGGGATCGGTGATATGAATGTTGTTTACATGCCTGCTATACCGGGGGTAGCAAATTGAAACCAGAACGTACTTTAGGCCTGCAGTGGCGGCAGGCCTTTATTTACTTTATGGTCGGTGCCGGGAGCGCCCTGGCGGCCCTGGGCGTTTACCAGGCCGCCCGGTACTTCGGGCTGGATCTTTACAGCTCGATTGTCCTCGGATTTGGAGCCGGCCTGCTGGTTGGCCTTTGCGGGGCTGTAGTGGGTTCGCTGATTACCCGCACCGTCAAGCTGAGGTTATGGGAAGCGGGGCGGATGGCCGGAAGGATTGCCCGCGGCGATTACCGGGCCCGGGTGGAGACCGGCCCGGAAGACGAAGTGGGCTGGTTGGAAGAACAGCTTAACCACATGGCCGATCAGCTGGAAAGTGCGGTCGCTTCACTGCGGGACCTGGCCGAACAGAACCGGCGCCTGGGGGAAGAAGCCGGTCGGGGAGCGGTTTTGGAAGAGCGAATGCGCCTGGCCCGCGACCTGCATGACACAGTCAACCAGCAGCTTTTTGTGCTGGCCATGCGCACGGCCGCCCTGAAAAACCGCCTGCAAAAAGCCGGCGTCGGGGATGAAAGCCTGGCCCCGGAAATGGAAAAACTTGAAGAAATGGCCCGGCAGGCCCACAGCCAGATCCGCGAATTAATCCTCCAGGTCAGGCCGGTTACCCTGGAAAGCGAAGGACTGGGGGTCGCCCTGGAGGAATATGTCAACAACGTGGCTGAAAGTGAAGGCTGGAAGGTGGACGCAAGAATAGATCACAACGTCCGGCCCGCAGGGACGGTTTCTGAAAGCCTGTTTCGCATTGCCCAGGAAACTTTGAACAACATCAGCAAGCATGCGGCGGCAAAAGAGATTGCGGTTTACCTGGATAGGGCCGGTGGTAATATAAAAATGGAGATAGGCGACGATGGGGCCGGTTTTGATCCGGCTAAGGCTGTCCGCCCTACAGCAGTCGGGTTGTCCGGGATCCGGGAAAGAGCAAAAGCTGTCGGGGGCAGGCTGGAAATAAACAGTGCGCCCGGGGAAGGGACAAGAATAATTATAACAGTGCCTGTTACGGAAAGGGGAGATAACCGGTGATCAGGGTGATGCTGGTTGATGATCACGGCATGGTCAGGGAAGGCTTGAAGTATTACCTGGAGGTGGAAGATGATATTGAGGTGGTCGGAGAAGCAGCGGACGGCCGGGAAGCGGCTGCGCTGGCCGGCAGCCTCAAGCCGGATGTTATCCTGATGGACCTGATCATGCCCGGCACAGACGGGGTGGAAGGGACCAGGCTCTGCCTTGAAACCAGCCCCGGTTCGAAAATTGTCGTCCTGACCAGCAAGGCTGAAGACGACCTGGTCCTGCCGGCAGTGAGAGCGGGGGCACTGTCATACCTGCTTAAAGATGTTTCCGCCTCGGACCTGGCCGGCGCCATTCGCGGGGCTGCATCCGGAAAACCGACCCTTGATCCCATGGCGGCATCGAAGATGATGCAGCAGGTCCAGGAAGATCGGGAAGATCGGGAAGATCAGGAAGGATGGACGCGGATCAGTCCCCGGGAAATGGAAGTGCTGCGCTTGATTGCCAGAGGGTTTGGGAACAAAAAAATCGCTGAAGAACTTTTCATCAGTGAGCGAACAGTTAAAACCCACGTAACCCACCTGCTGGAAAAACTTGACCTGCATGACCGGACCCAGCTGGCCATTTATGCGATCAACAACAAGCTGGTTGAATCATGAATGTATTAAGATTGCTGCTCTCTGGATAGATCTAAAAAAAAGGGAGGTATTAAAATGCCACTAGTTCGGGTAGATATGATCAAAGGAAGGACAATTGAACAAAAAAGAGCAATGGTCAAAGAGGTAACAGAATCGATGGTCAAAACTCTTAATTGCAAGAAAGAAGCAGTCAGGATTATTATCACCGAAAAGGAAAAAGAGGATTTAGGGGTTGGGGGAATTCTCCACTCAGATACTGACGGTTAATAAAAATTTGGTAATGTTTTTTTGCCCCTGACATTATCCTGCTGGCAATGCTATAATCGGTGTGGCTATAAAGTAGCCAAATGATAACGATTACTGTATATCAACGAAAGGGCAGCATGCATATGAGCGAAGAACAGAAAGCCGCCGGGAACACAAGCGTGGTTATATACTGGATCAAGCAGATCCTGTTTGTTTTTATCGTTACCCTGCTGGTCAGTACCCTGGTTGTGCAGACCTATAATATTAACGATGTTTCTATGGAACCAACCTTCGACCGGCAGGGGAACCGGGTCCTGGTATTTTTGACTCCCTACATTTTCAATGCTGAACCCGATCATGGTGATATCCTGATTGTCGACAGCAGGGTGGACAGGGAAAGGACCTTTATGGACCGGGTTGAAGATAATCCGGTTGTTTCTGCGATTACCGGTCAGTTCAACGAGCAACTCTGGATCAAGCGGGTAATCGGCCTGCCCGGTGACAAACTGGAATACAAAAACGGCAGTGTTTACCGTAACGGCAGCAAACTGGAAGAGGATTATACCGCCGCAGAAATGTCTTCTGAGTTTGAACCAATTGAGGTTCCGGATGGTCATATCTATATAATGGGTGATAACCGAAACCGGAGCAGCGACAGCAGGCAGATCGGGCCGGTGCCGATTAGTAATATCCAGGGCCGGGTGGTCCTCCGTTTCTTCCCCCTGGATCAGATCAGCACTTTCTAAAGTAACGGTGCGGCCCGGAATTGGCCTGCCCGGAATGGTTCATCAACAACAACATCAAAGGCAAAGGCGGATAATACGATGGGCAGGAAAAAGGCTAAAAAAAGAAGATTTTCGGTGTTAAAATTAGCGCTGGCAGCGCTGATCATCTTGCTGGTTGCAGGGGCAGTAATTTCTTTTTTACCGGCCCTGCTGTTTACTTCGACGACAGTTACAACCGATGCAAGCCCCGGCTCCAGAACGGGGCTCTTAAGTGGTGAAACTGTCAATATTGCCCTGCTTGGTTTTGACGGCACAGTTTCCCCTGACCAAGAGCAAAACATTTACCGCCCCGACACGATCTTGGTAGCGGCCTTTAACTTCCGTTCCGGGGATATATCCCTGGTCAGCATTCCCCGCGACAGCTATGCCAAGATCCACGGCACCGACATTTACGATAAGATCAATCACTCTTTTATGTATGGCCATTACCGGGCCGGTGAAGGAGAAAACCGCTACCGGAGCGGGATTGACACCACCCTGAAAACTGTTGTCGATTTCTTAGGCGGTGTACCCCTGCACGGCCATATTGTGGTAGATATCAAGGGAGCGGAATCAATTATCGACAGCATTGGCGGCGTTTATTACCAGGTCGAGGGTGAAGTGCGTGATGAATTTGGCCAGGGGCGCCTGCTGGTTGAAGAGGGCTACCAGCGTCTCGATGGCAGTCAGTTTATGGACTACGTGCGCAACAGGGCCGGTTTCCAGGGGGGTGAAAGGGGCCGCACCGAAAGGCAGCAGAATATCATGATTGCCCTTTTCGAGCAGTTCAAGCAGCCGGCCAACATTCCCCGCATCCCTGTTCTTTACCGGACTGTTAATAACCATGTCGAAACCGACCTCAATTTTGCCCAGGTCATGGGCCTGGGCCTTTTCGGCCTGCGGGTTAATCCGGCAGAAATAGAAACTGCTGTTTTTAGCGGAAGCGGCCAGCTTTCTTACCGCAACGGGCAAAATATCTGGTACCTGGTTGTCGATGAGGCAGACAGGGTGAGTGTTATAGAGAAAATATTCGGGGTAACCGTGGGGCAGAGGTCTATGCCCGCTCTCCCCGGCCCGGTGGCCCCCGAACCTGAAGATCCGGAACCGGAGCCCGAACCTGAGCCCAAACCGGAACCGGAAGAAGAGGAAAAAGAGGAACCCGCGCCTGAAGAGACTGAAGAGCCTGAAGAACCGGAAGAACCTGAGGAACCGGAAGAACCGGAAGATCCTGAGGAACCTGAAGAACAGGGAGATCCTGAGGAACCGGTAGACCCTGAGGATCCGTCAGAAAATGGCGAAGCTGAGCAGGATCCTGAAGATGATCCAGATCCCGATGAAGATGATGCGGAAGAAGAAACCAATAATGCCGGTTAAAAAACAGGA
>PUKV01000015.1 GCA_003550645.1 Syntrophomonadaceae bacterium
AGCATGGCCATATGCGCATCATGACCGCAGGCATGCATTACCCCCGGCTTTTCGGAGCAGTAGGGCAAATCACTGTTTGCTTCATCAACGGGGAGAGCATCCATGTCGGCGCGCAGCATTAGGACAGGGTGGCGCTTTTTACCCTCTATCAAGCCTACCACACCGGTTTTAGCTATGCGGTTCGGTTCAATGCCAAGTTCCTGCAGGTAGGATTCGATCTTCTCTGCAGTCCGGTATTCTTCAAAGCCCAGCTCCGGATAAGCATGAAACTCTCTTCGAAGATTAATAACTTCCTCGGTTATTGAGGTTACTGCCTGGTTAAGGTGATCCAATTTCCTACAGCTCTTTCCTGTGAGTGGCTTAATCACACAACAATTGACAGTGGGTTTAAAATTCCTATTTTTTTCTAGTAGACTAATTTATTCGAGAGAAAATAATGATCTCCTGCCGGATCTTAAAAATAATTTCAAAATAAAATACTCGGTTCTGCTATACAGAATTATTAAGACACAAAAAAAATACGCTGCTTATTCCAGTCGAAAAACTGAAGCTAAAGCGGCGCATTTTAGTCTAAATAATCAGCAAGCTCAGTTTTCTTGAGCCGGCCGGTAGTTACGTTCATTTTCAATAATTGCGGCAGTGATTCATTATTGCCCGGCTGTAGTTATAATTACTGCTTACCATTATTAGAACCAAAAAACGCTGATAGCTGTTCGCAGGAATCTTTAAGCCCTTTCTGGCAGCTCATGATCTTATTATGATCCATCCGGAAAGAGGGTCCGCTGATACTGAGAGCAGCTATAATTTCATCGGTATAGTTGTATACAGGCATGGCAATGCAGGTTAAACCAATCGATAGTTCTTCCTGGTCGAGAGCATAACCCTGCTCGCGCACTTCTTCCAGGTGATTTTTAAACTCGGCCAGGCTGGTAATGGTATTGGTAGTATACTGCTTAAGAGATTTGCCGCCAAATAATTTATCCAGCTCTTCATCATCAATTTCCGAGACCAGGGCTTTGCCCAGGGCGGTGGCATGGACAGGTTCCTGGTCCCCCAGGTAAGGGCCGGTTTTAAAAAGCACCGTCTGCGGATCCGCTTTGGCCACGATGGCTACTTTGTCATGCACCCTGACCCCCAGGTTCACTGTTTCTTCATAGCGGTCGCAAAGGTCCCAGAGCACTTTCAGTTCCATATTGGTCAGGTTGCGCTGGCGAGGGATGACACTACCCACCTCGAAGAACTTCCATCCCAGGCGGTACTTTTTGTTATCAGATCCCTGTTCAACATAGCCATAATCGGCCAGTGTATTCAAGATGCGGTGCACCGTACTTTTCCCCATATTCAGTTTTTGGCTGATATCCTTAATCCTGATTCCATCAGAAGGCCCATCTTTCAAGATGTTAATGATTTGCAGGGCCTTCTCCAGGGTTTGCACCGGGTACTTGGTAGCTTTACCGGGAGGGTTCAATTAGATAGCCACTCCTTTACTTTACAGGGGCCCGGCAATCCGGGCCTGATTTTATATCCGGAGAGCAACAAACTAAATTGTATTATACCTGTCAAAACAGGAAATGTATACCTGCCGCCTCTAAGCTAAGATCCTTATATGAATGAACCGTTCGCCTTAGCCAGGCAGTCATTAGTAAGCACAACTAATCAAATCTAAAACAGTCTGGACTGGACTCCCTGGTCATCAGTTAGATCGCCAAGTTCCAGTTTCCCGGGATCAAAGCTTTGAATATAATGGTCGTCAAAATAGGTTGCCCTGAAATAGTTTTCTTCCTCCGCTTGCACGGATCGAACGAAAGCCAGTTTTAGCTCTTTTTCCTGCCCGGTCATGACCGGAAAGCCAAAATAGTTGCTGGTATGTTTCAGAGCCCCCTGCTCTTCGTTGTAGTGGCGAATAAAAGCAAGGTGATTTTTAATCCGCCCTAAATTAAACAAATTAACCTGCGGGACACCCCGCAAAATCCTGTCTTTTACCGGACCGGCAAAAGCAGGGTCAACCTCGATCCCCAGGCTGTTCCTGCCGGCAGCCAGGGCAGCCAGGGATGTGGTCCCGGTACCGGCAAAAGGATCCAGCACGGTATCTTCCAGCAGGGAGTACATGTTAATCAGCCGCAGGGGCAGCTCCAGGGGGAAAGCACCGCTCCTTTCCCTCGGCTCCGGATTGGCGATGCCCTGCCTGGTTCCCTTGAAATCCCACAGGTCGGAAAACCAGGTGTTCCGTTCTTCCCAGAAATAACTGCCCTGCATCCGCTTTTGCTTTTCTTCAGCTGTTTTAAACTCTCTTTTTGATCCTTTCCTGAACACCAGGATATATTCATGCTCAAGGGTAACGTAGGCTCCCGCCGGCAGCATCCCTGAACCCATAAATTTGTTGGGAGCGTTAGTCTGCTTGCGCCATAAAATGAGCGGCAGGGTGTAAAAACCCAGTTCGCGAAATTTCTCCTGGATCCGGGCATGGTTCGCAAACAACTGGAAACGACCGTCAATGGTCCGGGTGGCATCACCAATATTAATGCAGGCAAAAGCGCCGTTTTTCATAACCCGGTCCAGCTCCTGCCAGGTTTGATCAAGCACCTCATGCATTGCTTCAAAAGCCAGGTTACATTTGCCCTGATCCAGGTACAAATCGATATCAGGACCCATCTCTGCAAACTGTCGGTCCCACATTTCAATCATCGGGTAGGGAGGAGAAGTAATCACCAGGTCAATACTGGCATCTTTTACGGACCTCATCTTTCTTGAATCCTCAAATATCAACCTGTGCTCCGTCTGCAAAGCAGGTTCTCCTCCCATTTTAATATAAAAAGCAGCTGCAGTAGCCGAGACAGTTGATCAGGTGCGCCTTCATTCTGTCCTGGAGATGCTGACCTTGCTTAGTTTCGCCTCTTCTTCAATGACTTCTCCCCTGAAGCCCTCGATGGACTCCCTGTATTCCAGTTCGGTCTCGCCGACTTGCACGGTATATTCTTCAGGATCGGAAACGTTAAGAATGACTACCACCATTTTTTTGCCGGGAGATATCCCCTCTTCTACAATAAACTCCTCGATCAAGGCAGCCTCTTCCTGGTCAATGTCGGGAAAGTGGTCAATCAATCCCAGCGCTTTTCGCATCATCAGGGTAGCGTCACGGACATCAATCTCTCCGTCGACATTGACGTCGGCCAGTTCTTGTTCCGCTTCTCCAAGGGTTTCTAAGTCCAGGATATGCCTCATCACCAGGACTACATCGCGAACATCGACTACCCCGTCATGATTGACATCCCCATAGGTAACCGCCCGGGCGCCGGGGCTGAGCAGCACCAGGGCTGTAATAGCGCAAAGTACAAACGTTAACGGCACCCTGGCTGATTTTTTCATGTAAAAGCCCTGCACTTTAAAACACCACCTTACTGATAAATATTTAAACCCTCTTTAAGGATTCATTTCATAACTGCCGGCCAGAGCCAGGACATGATTTTCCCAGATATAGCGGTAGCGTTCGTTATCGACCACCGGTTTTTTAAGCATACGGTTGAAGAAATCCATCTGCTCGGGAGTAGAGCTGGCTTTGCTGTAAAGCTTAATGGCAAAACCGGTAAAATCCCTGACCATAAAGTCAAAGATCTGGTCGACCAGTTTCTCTTCTACCTTAAAGATTTCGGCATTTTCCAGTATCAGCTGTCCGTAGACAACCAGGGTAAAAAGTTCCCCCAGCTGCATTAAGAAATCGGTATCTTTCTGCTGTTCGGCATCGGGCGGCGCAGACATGAGAAATTCCTTGAAAAGAGCTACCTGGTCCTTAAAAACTTCAACGTTGGGCAGATCCCACTTGCCGTATACAGAATTGTAATCATGGAAGGTGACCTTGCCAAGCCCCCTGGCCGGACCCTGGTTAAAAAGGAAATAATCATGGCCGGGCTGGTCCTGGACAGGCACTTCCGGGTACTCACCGGGGTTAAAGAAATAATTGAAGATAAACTTGCTGATCAGGGCCAGGTTAACATGCACCGTTCCCTCCAGCTTCGGCAGGGCCCTGATATCGCGGGTGGCCATTTCAAAATAGGTATCTTTTTCAAAGCCCTTGGCGGCGATCACATCCCACAACAGGTCTATCACCTGTTCCCCCTGGGTGGTTACCTTCATTTTAACCGTCGGGTTGTAAAGCAGGTAGCGCCTGTCTTCAGGGGAAGCCGCCCGCTGGTAATCTGAAGCCCGCAGGGCAAACAGTTTCATCGCCACCAGGCGGCAGTAAGCGTCGGTCATCATCTGGTTGACATGTGGAAAATCGGTCACCTTCATACCGTAAAGGACCCTGTTTGCAGCATGGTTGAGGGCCTCATAAAATGCATGGGTGCAAATCCCGATTGAAGCCCAGCCCAGGTTATACTTGCCAACATTTACCGTGTTGAGAGCTGTATCCCAGGCCTCAGAGCCTTTAGACAGGATATCATCTTCAGTTACGGGATAATTGCGCAGGCCGAAGTCGGCCACGTAGGACTGCGAGTTGATCACGTTGTCCTTTAGTTCGTAGTTCTGGTTCTGGTAATTGGCTGCAAAAAAGACATAATCATTAGTATCGGCCATCTTACCAAATGTTGAAACCATTTCGGCCACATTACCGTTACCGATATAATACTTTTCCCCGTTGGCCAGGTAAGTGCCGTCACCTTGAGGTGTCAGGGTCATTTCAGTCGAGTAAATATCGGCCCCGTGCTCCCTTTCAGAAAGACCGAAAGCAAAAACGTGGCCGCCCTTAAGGAGATCAGCTGCATTTTGGCGGGCCTTTTCATTGGGGCTCATCCAGATTGGCCCCAGGCCGAGAATGCTAACCTGCCAGGTATACCAGTAATGAAGGCCGTAAAAAGATATGACCTCGTTAAAAGCGCAGTTTCGCCAGGTATCCCAGCGGCAATTTTCTTCACCCTCTTCAGGGGGAGTCAGAAGCTCATAAAATACCTGGTTCTCCTTGATGAAATCTAACAGGTCAGAATACCAGACCCGGTTGCGGTCATCTTCTTTGAGCTTTCTTTTGCCTTTTCTCTCAAAAAAATCGATGGTTTTGCTGATAATTTCCCTGGACCGCTGATCTAAATGATCTCCTTTAAACTGTTTTGGGTTGAATAAAAGCAAATTGTTTCCCTCCTAAACCTTTCTTTTTCAGTAATTAGCTGCAGTATACCACATCTATCATAATTGCCGCGCTCACATCCTGACTTTTTGCCTGCAATTTTTATCTTCAAATGGCGGCCTTTTAAGGATAAAGATTCGGCAATTAATAGAAAAAACCTTTAACCGAGCACCCGATAATTTTGGTTTTACCACCTGTTCACAGGACATGGTGGGACAGCTTGCAATTATCCAACCCCGAACATGATGCATTTGGTGCTCACCTGTGTTAACCTTATATTAGAGGAAAAAAGCAGGCAGTCTATTCAAACTGTCTTAAAAGAAACAGGCAACGGTGCAAGTAGTCTATGAATACAAATGAACAAACCGCCAAAACTCCAAGAACCTGGGTGCTTTTGTTGATCATCTCAACGGCTTACATTGCCGTTTTTGCCAACATCCAGGGCTTTAAAGCATTACTGCCAATGGTCCAGGACGAGTTTTTGCTCACCAGGACCCAGGTGGGGTTATACTCCAGTTTTTATTTCTTAAGCGCCGTTTTCATCGCCGTATTCAGCGGCAGAATTGCCGACTACCTGGGCACAAAAAGGGGGCTGGTCCTGGGAGTGGGACTGGTAGCCTTTTTAATCATGCTGCATTCATTTTCCCCCCTGTTTGGGCTGATCCTGATCCTGGCTTTCTTTACCGGAACGGCCTTCAGCATGATCACTCCTGCCGTTAACAAGGGAGTAATCGAGCTGTCAGAGCCTTCAAAAAGAAGCTTTTCCATGGGCATTGTGCACGGCGGGGGAGGCCTTGGTGGTTTCCTCGGAGCGGTAATGCTGCCCTACCTGGGAGAAATTTTTGGCTGGCGCCAGGCCATATTGTTCGGCAGCATCTTTGCCTTTCTGATTACTGCCTTTATAATTAAGTTCTACCGGCCCCCTTCTTCAAAACAAGAAAAGGCTGACGATAATCCCCCGGAAAAGAAAACCTCCTCTTTAAAAGAGGACCTGCTGCTGCTTTTAAAAAATAAGTACCTGCTTAGCGTTTTTTCCATGGGAATAGTATTCGGGATGAGCATATCTTCTGTAACCGGCCACTTTACAATCTACTTAACCAGGGACCTGCAGGCGACCGCTACTTTCGCCGGTCTCGGCCTTGGGGTTTTTCATATCGGCGGCATCGTCGGCCAACCTTTCTGGGGATATATTAATGAAAAAGTATTTCACGGCGACAGGAGAATTGGCCTGTTTTTGCTCGGCATCCTTATTTCCGGGCTAACCCTGTTTTTCGGCCTTGTTGTAACCAGGATGTATTTCCCACCCTTTGCCGTTCTGATCTTTTCCTTTCTCCTGGGTTTTTGCACCATGGGTGTAATCGCTATCTATTTTACGGCGGTAAGTGAACTGGTTACCCATAAATATATCGGGGTTGCCACCGGCCTGGCCCTCATTTTCCCCCGGGCCAGCACCGTAATTACACCACCGGTTTTTGGTTTCATTGCCGATTACAGTGAAACCTATGCCCTAAGCTGGATTTTCCTTGGCATAATTGTGTTCTTGTTTTCCACCGGGTTTTTGCTTATCAGCAGAAAAAACATGGATTTTACAGGATACAGTCCTCCTTTTGATCAACAGTGAAGACCTGGTGTCATAATTGCAATAAAAGGTAATACCTTTTTAGAAATGATTAAAAAAAATAAAAACATCTTGACATAGTATTGACATTTTTAAGCATAACTAGATATAATACCTGCACCAAAGGCAATCCAAAAATAGGGCAAATGTGGTTTTATTGTAATATTTTAGGCCTTCTCTGGCTTCCAAAACCACTTCTTCGATCAGCATTATACGGCTATTTGTCAACCATATTTATGATAAAATTTATAGATTTAATAACCTCATACAACCTTCCCGGGAGGGATTACCTTTAAACCTCTAATTGGAATAACCAGCAATACTGCATATGATGATAGAATTGGCGAAATAACCAGGCAGGGAGCAAAAAAACAAGAGTGGCAGCTGCTGGCCGATGATTATGTTAAGGCAGCAGAAAGGTCCGGAGGCGTACCGCTAATCATACCGGTTGTAAAGGATCTTTCCAATATCCAAAAGATTCTTGACCTGGTCGACGGCATCATCTTTTCCGGCGGTGTGGATATAGACCCCCGCTACTATGGCGAAAATCCGGGCTACGGCCTGGGGCGGATCGAGCCTGAAAGAGACAGGCATGAATTAGAACTCGCTAAAAAAGTGCTTTATGAGATGGATATCCCCGTCCTGGGCATCTGCCGGGGTATCCAACTGCTCAACATCGCAGCAGGAGGCAATGTTTACCAGGATATCAGGCTCGAAAAAGAGTATTCATTCAACCACGGCATGCTTGACCTGGCGCCTAAAGATTACCTGGCCCACCAGGTCAGCATTAAGCCGGGATCCCTCCTCCACACAATCTTTAAAGAAGAAAGAATCTGGGTGAACAGTTTCAACCACCAGGCTGTTAAAGACCTGGGAAAAGGTTTTGAAGTAACCATGGAAGCCGACGACGGCTTGATTGAGGGGATAGAAATACCCGGAAACAGGTTTGTTGCTGCTGTGCAGTGGCATCCCGAAATGCTGATCGATAAATACGATTATTACCTGGGGCTTTTTGAAGCTTTCATAGAAGCCTCTTCCAGGCGTTTACAGTTATCAGGATAAAGGGAGGTTGATCATTACAAGACCTGATTGGTAGATTAAGCTGGTTGTAACAAGTTGTGTGTTTTAATCATTCCTAAGGGGGAACAATTGAATGACTGTCAAAAAAGTTTTGTTTGTTTTGCTTGCTTTAACCTTAATTTTTTCACTCGGTATAATGGCCGGCTGTGAAGAGCCCGCCCCGGAAGAAGAACCGGAAGAGCCGGAAGAAGAAGCAGTTGAAGAAGAACCGGAAGAGGAAGCAGTAGAAGAATTAGAGGACATTGAGATTGATATTGTTGTTGGCTTTGCTGCCGGCGGATCAAATGACCTTTCCGCCCGCTACATGGCAGAAAAATTTGCCGACTACGGAATCATGGCCAATGTTGTCAACATGCCGGGCGGCATGGGAACTGAAGCTGCCTACCATGTTTCGACCCAGTCCCCGGATTCCAACATGTTCATGTGGGCCCACCCGCTGATTATGCTTTTTGAGCCTGCTGCCGGTGACAGGGGCTTTACCATCCATGACTTCGATCCGGTCGCCCTGCTGGCCAGCCCGACTTTCTGCATCGGTTCAAGAGCCGGCGCTCCGTGGGAAGACATGGACGACCTGGTCCAGTATATCGAGGACAACCCCGGTGAAGTTACGCTCGGCGGACAGGGTGAAGGCAACATGATGCACTTTATCGCTGAATTGATCCTGGATCCAGATGAGCTTGACTACACCTACGTTGGCCTTGAAGGTGGAGCAGACGTGGCCATGAACCTGACCGGCGAACACGTAGATGTGGGGCACCTGAGCCTGGCGGCAGCCCGTCCCCTGCACCAGGACGGCGACCTGACCGTGCTGGTAAATACCCAGATCCTGGTTGAAAGAGACCCCTTAATGCCTGAAATCCCCAACGTTATTGAGTTCGGTATCGATGCCCAGGAACCGCACCCGCTGGCCCTCTGGGGACCAAAAGGCACCGATCCGGCCCTGATTGAAAGACTTTCAGAAGCGATGAGCCAGATGGCTGACGATCCCGAATTAATCGATAACTACGAAGGCGCCGGCATGATTGCCCATTACCTTGATACAGATGAAACCTGGGATTTCTTCATGGATGTCGAAGAAAACATGATTCCCCGTTTCAAGGAATGGCTGGAAGAATACGAAGCCAGGGAATAGTGTAAGACTATAGGGAATGAACAGCTTTATTCCGGGGCAGGTTATAAATAAAACCTGCCCCGGTTTGATATAAAAGAGATGCAGCAAAGCTGTTGCAGAAACAATGCCCTACAACTTAAAAGTACTTCTTTGCCGAATTATTAGTTTTTCAACAAATTAACCTGACCTGGCAGGAATATAAGAAGAAAGGGTAAATATATAGAGGGTAAAGCGTGGAGCAATATAAACTATTTTTAGGAGTGAATCTATGTCGGGAGTGAAATACTGGTGATTACTTTTAGAGCAACTCTAAACGTAAAAATAGGGGTCCTGATTATGCTTTTAAGCGCAGCTGCTTTTACCTGGACTTACTTCATGCCCCTCCGGTCCATGGAACTATTTATTCCCCGCATATCGCTGGGGCTGATGGGGCTGGGCGGATTTCTAATTATGTTAAAAGACTTTTTGGAACCCCTGGAAAAGATAGCAGAGCCTCCAAGGGAGAAAATCCTGCCTTACCTGGCAGGAGTGCCTGCTGCAATGTGGCTTTACGGCTGGTCTTTTAGAAATATCGGCCTTCTCACTTCAACTTTTTTATTTTTAACGATCTGGTGGGCCTGGATCTCAATTAGAGATGCTAAAAGAACAGATTCATTGCAATCTGTCACCCCCAAAATCTTGAAATTAGCTGCTTTAGCACTGGTGATAACTGCTTCTGTCCAAGTATTGTTTATTGAATTATTAAGCATGTACATGCCGAGAACTTTCCTACCATAAGGGGGTGAAAATATGTTTGATATGGATGCAATGAGAGAAGCTTTTTTTGTGGTGTTTGCCCTTGACACAGCCCTGTACATAATGATTGGTGTTATAGTCGGAATATCAGTGGGAGCAATTCCCGGCCTGGCCCACAGCCTGCCGATCGCCCTGGTATTGCCTTTTTCTTTCGTGTTGCCCATCCATCAAACCATGGGTCTATTAATTGGCACCTACAAAGGCGGCACCTACGGCGGATCAATCACAGCCATTAGTTTTGGGACTCCAGGCACTTCGGGAGCTGCTGCCACCGTGGCAGACGGATACGGCTTAACCAAGCTTGGTAAGGGTAAAAAAGCCCTGGAAATGGGGCTGTATGCCTCGGTAACAGGAGACACCTTAAGCGACCTGGCCCTGATCTTTTTAGTTGTTCCTATTGGTATGATGGCTCCGAGATTCGGGCCGGCAGAATTATCTGCCCTTTATTTCCTGGCCCTATCACTGGTAATTGTCTTTTCCACTGAAAACCCCGGCAAGGGTATTCTTGCTGCAGGGGTAGGCTTTTTCCTGGCCATAATCGGGAGGGACATTTTGACCGGAGGCCTCCGTTTTACCTTTGGAGTCAGGTACCTGGAAGCCGGCTTTCCCCTGGTTCCACTTTTAATCGGTTTTTTTGCTGTCCCAGAAATAATCAAGAAAATTAAAGAAGTTATTGAGAGGCCCGATGATTCCGGCGTAATCGGCGAAGCAGCAGAAAAGCTGCTTAAGCTAAAAGAAGAAGGGCTTACCTTGAAGGAGTTTTTAGCTTCATGGCGGGGACTTGGGCTCGGGACGATAATCGGCACCTTACTGGGTGCTTTACCAGGACCTGGAGCAACCTTATGTTCATATACCGCCTACAGCGTTACCAGTCAGTTTAGCAAGGATGTTAACTATGGCAAAGGCGCATTAGAGGGTGTCGCTACCGCGGAGGCAGCCAACAACGCCACCTGTGGCGCCACTTTTATACCTTTGTTAACGTTTGGTATCCCGGGCAGTTCCATCGCCGCCCTGCTTATGGCTGCCCTGATCATGCAGGGAATACCGCTCGGACCAAGGGTGGTGGTCGATCACACTGTTGTTGTTTATACCCTGTTCCTGCTTTTGCTGCTGGCCAACCCCTTCAACCTGCTTTTCGGCAAAATCCTGATTCCGGTTTATTCCAAGCTGACCAGGATCCCGGCTGCTATACTCTGGCCGGTGATTACCCTTGTACTGGTCATCGGCACCTACGCCCTGAACAACCGGCCTTTTGACATCGTAATCTGTTTAATCGCTGGGGTGATTGGCTATTTCTTTAAATGGTTCAAGCTGCCGGACGGTCCCCTGGTCCTTTCTTTCCTGGTTACCCCCCTGTTTGAAGCCAACTTCAGGCAGGCCTTGACCATATCTAGAGGGGACTTTACCTACTTTTTTACCAGCGGCATCTCCCAGGTCCTCTGGATAGTCACCCTGGCAACAATCATCCTGTTTGTCCGCAAGAGGAGGAAAACAGACGCCGATATAAGTGGGAATTAAGCTGGTAACAATATTTTTATAACCAGTACCTTCAATCTGTAAGAGCCGTTCTAAAGAAAGGCTCTTACAACTCATTTTAAGTGTATTAATATTCACACATCAGTATTTTATTAATTTTTGCAGGAATTTTGTACATAAAAGCGAATAGTCTAAGAGTAAATAAACATCATCAAGGAACTATAGGCTATCTGATCTGGCGCTGCCCAGCATGATCAAGAAAACTAAAACGAGTATAAGGTAGCAAACATTGTAATATCTATGAAACCAAGCCTGAAGCAATTACATTTTCGATAATCTACAAAACCTCTTAGCTTTAATATATCCCTATGATGGAGGTGTTGCCTAAAAGGTAAAGAAGCTTATTTTTTTCTTGTACACCAGTTTTAACAAAATGATGAATGGGGAGGAATTCTCAAAAATGAATAACAGAAAAATCCTGATTTTGTTGCTTTCGTTAGTTTTCATAGTGTCCCTGGCAGCTTTAACTGGCTGTGAAGAACCGGTGGAAGAGGAACCTGTAGAGGAAGTTGAAGAACCGGAAGAGGAAGTAGATGAGCCCGAAGAAGTAGCAGAGGAGCCAGAGGAAGATATTAGCATCGATATAGTAGTTGGCTTTGGTGCCGGAGGGTCAAACGACCTGACAGCCCGCTACATGGCGGAACACCTGGCAGAATACGGCATCATGGCCAGCGTGATCAATATGCCTGGCGGCATGAGCACAGAAGCCGCCTATCATGTTTCCGGCCAATCCCCGGATGCCGATATGTTTTTCTGGGGCCATACCGGGCCATTGCTTTTTGAACCGGCAGCAGGCGACAGGGGTTACACGATCGATGACTTCGAACCTGTTGCAACCCTTGCTGCTCCTACTTTTTGTATCGGAGCCCGTCCAGGCGCACCATGGGGCGATGACTTTGAGGCAATGATCGATTATATTGAAGAAAATCCCGGTGAGGTAACTTTCGGCGGTCAGGGAGAAGGTAACGTCAGGCACTATGCTGTCGAACAAATCCTTCCGCCCGACGAGCTCGACTACACTTTTGTCGGCCTCGAAGGTGGCGCTGATGTGGCCATGAACCTGCAGGGTGAGCACGTGGATGTGGGCCATTTGAGCCTTGCTGCTGCCAGCCCGCTTGTAGCTGATGAAGAACTGTGGGCAGTTGTTAACACCAATCCCCTGGTGGAAAGAGACCCCTTGATGCCAGATGTTCCCAATGTTGCCGAATTCGGAATTGAAGAAGGTCGGGAACCTCACCCGATAGCGCTTTGGGCCGTTCCTGGAACCGACCCGGCCTTGATTGAAAGACTGACCAGTGCAATTGAAGAAATCTCTCAAAAACCGGAATTGTTGGCCAGTTTTGAGGAAATGGGTGTTGTCGCTCACTACATGGGGCCCGAAGAAACCTGGGAATTCTACATGAATGTTCAAGAAAATGTGGTTCCTGATTACATGGAATGGCTGGATGCCTATACCGCAGAAGGCAACTAATCCTTTAGCACATCTGGCTATTTAAAGAACCGAAACCCCCGGTATAAATAATTGTCCGGGGGTTTTTCTTTCAGTATGCTGCAATTTAGCTATTAAACTCCCGGAACAGGTTTAGAATACTGCTATAAAAAGATAGCAACTAAGTCATATTGCACTTGCTATAAGGTAAGCCAGGGCCACGGGGGACGGCTTGAGAGTCCTTTAAAGCACAGGGCTCTTTGATCATGCCATCTATAAGACCGTAGAGAAGACAGTGGAGCCGTACATTGTGACTTATTGGGCCATGCCCAGGTAGCTATACAATTGCTTTGCCTTCTGGCTTTAATCTTCTGTGATGATTAAAAGGCATGTTAAGTGGTTCCTGTTTGCACTCAGGAGATCCACTTCCGGTTGACATTATAGATGCTGTAGGCAAAAAGGAGCGCACTGAAGGCAAGCAGCACCAGGAAGCTCAAAGGTACAGGAATAATGCCGTTATCATTCACAGCCGTTTTTAAAATATCGGCTCCGTAAGTGAGGGGCAGGGCATAGGAAAGCGGTTGCAGAAAAACGGGCAGGTCCTGCAGGGGTATAAACAAGCCGCAGAGAAAAATCATCGGAAACCTGAAAAAGTTGGAAAAAGTCTGGGCCTCAAAAACCTGGCTCACCGATACGGCGATAAAGAGCCCTAAAAAGGTCGAAGTGATAGCGATGAAAATAACGCTGGTCAGCACCATCAACCAGTTAATGCCCTGCAAACTGGTCAAGAAAGCAGCAAACACTACCGGGATAAAGGCATTTACCATCCCGAAAATGATGGCGCCTGAAGTTTTGGCCAGCATGAGCAGGTTGAGGCTGATCGGCGCCAGCAGCAGCCTTTCAAAAGAACGGCTTTTCCTCTCAAAAGTAATCGTTACAGCCAGCATGGAAGTGGTTCCAAACAAGATGGAAAGGGAAATAACCCCGGGCAGAAGATCGCGTACCTCCACCGCTACGGGGGAACGCAGGAAAAACATCAGGGTCCAGGCTACGGGGAATATTAACCCCCAGCTGATGTTGGGAGGTTTTAAATAATAATTGCGCATATCTTTCATCAAAATGTTGGCAAAAGCAATCCAGGTCTTCATCCCCGTCCCTCCTTCTGGTTCTGCATTTTTTTCAGCTCGATCCCGGTTACTTTAACAAAAACTTCTTCCAGGGAGGGCCGGGCAATTTTGGCCTCATAAACAGGGAGACCCCGCTCTTCAAAAAACTGGACCAGCGGCAGCAGGGAAAAAGCTTCAGGCGAGTGGACACTGATCACGCTGTCTCTGCCAATCCGGTAACCGTAGTCCGGGAAAACAGCTTTGAATTCTTTTTTGACCTCATTGAAATCACCGCCCAGGGTAAAATTGACTATGTTTTCCCCCTGGGCTTCTCTCATCAATTCTTCTACGGTCCCCTCCCTGACAATCTCACCTTCCACAATAAAAGCGAGGCGTTCACATAGCCTTTCCGCTTCTTCAATGTAATGAGTAGTCAGGAAAATGGTAGTTCCCCTGTCGTGTAAATCGACGATCAAATTACGAATCTGGCGGGCAAAAGCCACATCGATGCCGGTGGTGGGTTCGTCTAAAAACAGGATTTCCGGCTCATGGATAATACCGGCTGCAATAGTCAGTTTTCTTTTCATGCCCTTGGAGTAAGCTTTGAAGGGCTTGCTGGAAGCATCTTCGAGGCCAAACTGCTCCAGCAACTCCCGGGCCCTCTTTTCGCGCCTGTCTCTTTCCATCCCGTAGAGGGCGCCGCAAAAGCACAGGTTTTCCCATCCGTTCAGTTCCTCGTAAAGGTTGCTTTCATCGGGGACAATGCCCATCATGGCCTGGGCTTTTTTATGATTTCGGGTATAATCTTCTCCCAGCAGCTTAACCCTGCCCCCGCTAATCCTGGCCAAACCGGTGAGCATGTTGATAGTCGTCGTTTTCCCGGCTCCGTTTGGACCCAGGAAGCCAAATATCTCACCCCGATTGATGTGAAAATTCACCCCCTTCACGGCAGAAAACCCGTTGTAGTCTTTTTTTAAATTTTCGGCTTCGATTATTTTCACGTAAATGTAATCCCCCTGTGCTCACCTGATATCTTCACCGGTCCATCCGGTATTACTAATACCTGGACACTTTTCTTGCCGTCTTTTGTTACCCTGCTAAGTTCTTATTCCCCCGGTCTTTACTTTTGTTCATCATTGCCGCATTCACAGGGATGATCTTCCTTGTCGCCGTGACATTCTTTCCTTTGTTCCGGAGTGCATTCTTCGGGCTTCATCTTCAGTTTATCCGGCTGTTCACAGCATTTTTCACACATCTGCAAAACCCTCCTTTCCAGATCCGGTTCAAGCCCCTGTGTTGTTGGGGCGGACCGGCCATACTGCCGCGGGCAGATAAAGAGCTCCTCTTGACAGGTTTGCACTCTTCCTTCAGCCAGCTGCTCAATGGTTCCGGCTATCTTGCGGAGCACATCTTTATCCACAATATAATGAGTCCAGTATCCCCTTTTTTCACCCCTGACCAGGCCGGCTTCTCGCAAAACCTTTAAATGCTGGGATACAGCGGGCTTGGAAGTGTTTAAAAGCCTTGCCAGAGCACCGACACAGAAATCGCCACCCACAAGAAATTTAATTATTTGATAGCGATTCTCATCACCGAGTGCTTTTAATCCCCTGGTTATATTATTTTCCTGCATTTTAATTCAACCTATCCTTAACCATTTAATTAATTGCTTAATTGGATTATACAAAAAAGAAAAGAACTGATCAAGCCCTTATTTTCTAACGACCTCGCTTGCTATACCTTCTTCTTATTGGAAGCCGGGCAGTGTATAACCTCCTTTTATATGCAGGCTAAGAAGTTACTTCAAGGTTTAATATTTCCCGGGCATCATCTACTGTAGCCACCTCGCAATTCAGCTTCTGGATCAGTTCTGCAGCCATGTCCACTATTTCGGCATTGCTTTTAGCGAGGACCCCTTTTCTAAGGTATATGTTATCTTCAAAACCAACCCTGACATTTCCGCCAAGCAGGATAGCCGTGGTTATCAAAGGCAGCTGACCTTTGCCAACGCCCAGGGCGGACCAGGCTACATTACCCGGAATCTTGTTGACAGCAAACATCAGATCTTCCGGGGTGGCCTGCAGTCCCCACTTGATGCCCATGCAGAATTGCAGGTAGGGTGGGTCATCAAACAGGCCTTCCTCAATGAAGTCCAGGGCCTGGTAAACATTGCCGACATCGAATACTTCAATTTCCGGTTTGACCGCGTATTCACGCATTTTTTCGGCTGCTTTTCGGCCAAATTCCGGGGAGTTGGCAAACACCCGGTCTGTGAAATTCAAAGAGCCCAGGTCAAGGGAACAAAGGTCCGGCTTTAAGGTAACCGGCTGGAGACGGTAATCAATTATTTCCTCACCCGTCAGCATCAGTTTGTCGAACTGGCCGCTGGTGGAGAGGTTTATCAAAACGGGACACTGCTCCCGGATCCGGTCTTTTACTTCTTTAAAATATTCCAGGTTGAAAGCAGAGGCTCCCGTTTCGGGATCACGGACATGAATATGCACAATTGAAGCGCCGGCCCGGTAACTTTCTACGGCGCTATCTGCTATTTCTTCAGGTGTATAAGGGACAGCGGGGTTCATCTCTTTTGTCGGACGGGAACCGACCACGGCAGCGGTAATGATCACCTTGCGCATTAAAAAACCTCCTTAATAAATTCATGTGTTCTCATTGAACAAAGCCCCGGGACAATCCCGGAGCAAATATATGACCTGGTAGGAACAGTAACAAAGCTCTTAGACTTTAAAAAAAGGCCGGGATTTAAAGCAGGCAGCCTGCCTTTGTTCTGCTTGTTGAGAAACGTCAAGTGATCTTCACCCGGTTACTTTCTTACCTAATGTGACCTCCTGTTACGTTCGATTTAAGTCGGCAGATTCCTTTTTTATTAAGATTTCATTTTGGTCACGTTTATCTTATATAACCGTCGTTGTAAATAGAAAGCAAAGCCCGCTAAGCCTCAGGTCAGGTTTCATCTTCTTCTTTTCGGCCTTGAATCTTCGCTTTAAGAGACTTTCGAACCCCCCATAGCGCCGCTTATCAATTACCAATGGCAATAGGTTAAGTATTTGCCCATATTCTCATGAATCTAACCTTAGGGCATCAAGCTCTGACAGGTCCCAACTAATCCCTGATTCGGTCGGACCGGTCAACCGGTTTTCCCCCGGTCAACTTTTTGCAACCATACCATCAGGGAAACGGCCAGACCCAGGAGCAGCATTGTAAATAAAATCATCATTCCGGTAATGGCAAGAATTATAGTTTCCATACTTTTTTCACCTTCCTTCTTCCAGTCCGGTTTTCAGTTTGACTCTTAGTTTCCACAGGGAGCCCAGGAAGGCAACAGAAAAAACCAGGATCCCGCTGGCAAAGGGCAGGAAAAGGTTGATATCAAAAACCATTCCGCCTAAAAGTGGGCCGGCAATCCGTCCCAGGCTCATGTATGATTCTGCGATCCCCATAGCCTGGCCCTGGCTGCCTTCTGAATGCCTGGATACGAAAGCAAGCGCTGCAGGCTTAAGCAGCGAGTTAAATAGCATGAAAAAACTAATAGCCAGGATAATGGCGCTAAAAGTCCCTGCGGCTAAAATTACGGCAAACCCGGCAGCGCTGCCCAGCATCCCCAGGGAAATTACTTTTTCTTCTCCAAAACGCCTGGTCATGGGGCCGACTATTAGCCCCTGGGCCATTGCATACATGAACGCCATGGCCATCAGGATAGTGCCCACCTGCTCCGGGCTGTAATTAAACCTGGCTATTGCATAAAGGCCAAATACGCTTGAGAAAATGGTTTGCCCGAAAATTGCAATAAAGGCTGCCAGCAAGCCAAAACCAACCGGGATAAACAGCATCCGCCACATCCCTTTGACCTGCATAAACTTTATTTCAACATGCTCAACCCGGTTTTCCCTGGCCAGCGATTCCGGTAATCCCACCAGGATGATCAAAAAAGTGAAAGCGCAAAAAGCCGCTGCAGCAAAGAAGGGGGTTGAAAGTGAGGTCGCCGCCAGCAACCCCCCTATGCCGGGACCAAGTATAACGCCCAGCCCGATCGCCCCGCCGATTTTCCCCATGGCCCCGCCGCGTTCTTCACTTGAGGTGCTGTCAGCAGCGTAGGCCTGGGCTGCCGGAAGGGTTGCCGAAGACATGCACCCGGAAAGCAGCTGGGCGGCATAAAGCATCCACAGCTGATTGGACAGGGCAAAGAGGGCCATGGCCGAACCGAGGCCGACCATGCCGATTAAAAGCAGGGGCTTGCGGCCGTGCTTGTCCGATAAACTACCCCAAACCGGGGCAAAAATCAGCTGCATGATCCCGTAGCTGGCCATCAGCAGCCCGTAGTGAATCCCCCGCCCCCCAAGGCTGTCAATGTAGAAGGGCAGAACCGGCATTGCTATGCCGTATCCCATCATCACCACGACCAGGCTTATCAGTAAAATGGCCAAATTTTTATTCTTCATTATAAGTCCACCTTTCTTAAATTCTTTGTTTATATGCTTTGCCGGAATGCGGCGCCGATTCTTCCTCCACCGGAGTTGACCGGCGCCGCGGTTATAAAACAGTTATTAATCAGTCAAGCAGGGTAACCTGCCCGGACTCACCGTTGACCCTGATCATCTGCCCGTCCTTAATCAAGTTGGTTGCTTCCCCTACGCCAACCACGGCCGGAACTCCATATTCTCTGGCCACTACCGCACCGTGGGAAATCGGGCCACCTGATTCCATAACGATGGCGCCCAGGTTCAAGAACATCGGGGTCCAGGCCGGGTTTGTGCCCCTGGTTACCAGGATATCGCCTTTTTCCAGCCTGGAGCTCTCCTCGGGTGAATAAAGGATCCTGGCCCGGCCTTCATAAACACCAGCTGAAACAGGGATCCCGGTCAGGCATCCGTCCACTTCTTCCGCCGCAGCAAAGATACTTTCGCCGGTGCTTGCAAGCAGGCGGGGAGCCGCCATGTTCATAAAGCAATTGTAAGCTTCCTTGTTTGCTGCAGCTATCTCTTTAAGATTTACCCCGGAGCGAATATCCCTGGTATGGACGTAAAAGATATCCAGGGCCTCATCGAGCATCCCCATGCTCTTAAGTTCCTCACCTATTTCGATCAACAGGCGGCGGACCACATGGTATACCTGGGTCAGGGCAAATTTTGATTGCTCTCTTAAACCAAAGACTTCCCGGTAATTGCGGAGCAGCCTTTCCACCTTAACCGCCAGCTTTTTCCGGCCCGCTTCTTCCAATTGGGCGGTGATTCTTTTAATCGCCGCTTCTGCTTCTTCCGCCCCCCGGTAGAAATTCTCAAGGCCCTGTTCATAGCTCTGGTTGTCAATATAGGACTTAATTAATCCGATTACATATTCCGGTTCCTCGTCCCACCTGGGAATCCCGATATCCACTTCTTCCACGGAGCGGTGGCCGTATTTTTCCAGGAAAGCAATTACTTCCGGAGCTTCGATTGAGGGTTCCTCGCCCCGCTCATCCAGGGCTTTGGCTGTGCGCATCATATCCATGCCCATTTCGGTGGTGGAGTTGTAAGGAAGCGATTTTTCGACCAGCCTGAAATCCGCGGTGTCTTGCAGGTAGCGTGAGGCCATTTTCTCCGCCTTTTCAACATTGCGGAAGGAAGGGGCAATTAAAGACAGCGTGCTCCATCCCGACTTAATAAAAGTATCCAGCCGCTCATCGATATAGTCCAGCTTTTCTGAGATCGTTCTTAACTTGCCTGCACCGGCACGGGTATCATCAACTACTTTTTGCCAGCCTGCAAGCGCTTTTTCCCTGGCTTTCAAGGGAAACATGGTCCCGTAGGCCATGGCGGCACCCATCGGCCAGAATAGCTTCAGCGTAGGAATTAATTTTTTTAGCATATAGGGAACTATGATGCTTTTTCCTGCTGTTATTTCTTCCCTGTTTTTTTCCAACCACTGCAGCAGCGCACTTGCAGCCAGGGGGTCCTGGTCGGAGATATAATCATTGTTGATCATCTTCTCCCATTTCTTCTCATCCCGCAGCATTTCGGTATAATCGAGGAAAATACGCCCTCCCACACTCTGGCACCACCACAGGTCGTCTTCATCTTTGATGTTTCTATCGAACAATTTCGCCGGCCCCACTACATTAACCATGAAAATGTGCTCGCCCATGGGGGTCAGGGGTTCCTGCATTCCCTGCGAAAGAATATTCATGTTGATGTGGATCCTTAGCCCTCCCCTGTTTTTGACCGGCTCCGGCAGGGGATAGAGGGATGTGATGGGCCGGGTCTGGACCAGGAAATATTTTCCGTCCTGGTATGCCCATTCGATGTCCTGAGGAGAGCCAAAATAGCGCTCAACTTTATGGCCCAGATCCAGGAGGTGGAGAACCTCATCCCGATTCAGGGTAACCTGCTCCTGCATTCCTGGAGCTACCGCCACAAATTCAACTCCATTTTCCTTCCTTACAGTCATAACCTCTTTTTTAGCCGCACGCTCTTCTAAGATAGCGTTCTTCTCTTTATCCATGATCCACTGGTCGGGAGTGACTTCACCGCCGACTATAGCTTCACCGAGACCCCAGGATGAACTGAGCAGCATCTGGTCTCTTCTGCCGTTAACCGGGTTGGCTGTAAACAGGATTCCCGATTTTTCTGCGTTGATCATCTTTTGGACTACCACACCGTGGGCCAGATCGCCGTGGCCAATGTTTTGCTTGACCCGGTACGACAGGGCCCGGTAGTTCCAGAGCGAAGCCCAGCAATGCTTGACGGTCCTGCTGAGCTCATCAATCCCCCTGACATTCAGGTAGGTATTATACTGCCCGGCAAAAGAAGTCCCGGGCAAATCTTCCGCCGTGGCAGAAGAACGGACTGCCACCTCGACGTTGCCGATCGATTCATAGGCTCTCCCAATGGCTTCCAGGATATCGTCCGGTACCGCAGCCTCTTCAAAATAACCCTGAATTTTTAAAGCAGCCTCCTCCAAACCCTGCGGGCCGTCTTGATCCGCTCCTTGCAGCAGGATGTTAATAATTTGCTCCAGCCCGTTCGCCTCGACAAAACGGCGATAGGAAGCGGTCAGGAGGACGAACCCTCCCGGAACAGGCAGCCCTGAGTTAATCATTTCACCCAGGTTAGCTCCTTTTCCGCCAACATCCAAAAAATCGCCTTTGGTAATCTCATCCAGCATCCGGGTATAAAAATCTTTTTGCTTTCGTGAACCCGCTACATTACCATAATCGGCTTCCCCTGTGCTGCCATTTAAATCTTTCAATTCATATCTTTTCATCTTACCAGCCTCCGATACTTTATTTTTAGCCCCGCGGCTCATACTCCTGGTTGTTTACCCTTTCCGCTTCCAGGGAAATCAAAACGATTCCGGCATCCCTGAGGCGCAGGATCAGGCCGTAAACTGCAGGCATATCGGCCAACTTGCCGCTTATAACCGAGCTGCCGTCCTGCTGGTTGCTGATCTCCAGGCCCCCGAAATAATCATTTATCCAGTGATCCAGGTGGGCTTCAGAAATAACTTTAACCTTCCAGAGGTATCCCCCGTTACCGCTTTTAAAATCCTTGCTCTCTTCCATCTTGCTTGTCCCTCCTTTCGGCTTTCTACCTGAAAGCAGCCCGAACTTATAGTATTTCTTTTCGCTGATCCTATCTTAATTAATCAGCCCCCGGCCCGGACCCGGCAAAAGTTAGGGTTTTTAGCCCAACTTAAAAACCTAACTTTTGGCTGGCCGGTTTTAGAACTATAACCCGTAAAACTGCTTCATTCCATTTTTTTCTTATCTTATCAACCCGGTTATGATAAAATATTTTTAGCATTTTAGGTTTAACTACCGGGATTAAACTCAGGAAACTTTGAGGCATGAGGACAGGTTCATTGTCCCAATATCCCAACAGGAGTTAAGTTTATGTTCGATCCAACTACGAGGCTATACCTGGTTGCCGCTGTTGCTGCTTTCCTGGCTTTTATCGTGATCTACAGCATTTATATTTCCCGGAAAATAAAAACCTACGAGGACTATAATGTTGCTGGGCGAAGTGTACCCATATTCCCCCTGGTCCTGACCATTATGGGGACTGCCATCGGCGGCTCAACCATCCTTGGGTTTACTGCCAGCGGCTATACCCTGGGGATAGGCCGCTCATGGGAAATCCTGCCCGCCTATATCGTCGTTGTCTTTGTCATTGTCATCATGCTTAAAGCGATTCGTAATATCGGAAGCAAATACAACCTGGTGACAATTCCCGATTATACTGCACTGCGCTACGGCGAAAGAGCCAGGCTCCCTTCTGCAATTGCCATGCTTCTAGCCTACTGCGCCATAACAGGCATGCAGTATACGGCGGTGGGGACATTTTTGCATATTATTTCCGGCCTGGACCTGGTTATTGGGATCATGATCGGCTGGCTGATTCTGGCAGCCAAAACAGCCCTGGGCGGACTTAAGGCCGTGATCTGGGCCGATTCGATCCAGGGCACGATCCAGAATATCGGGATCATTATCCTTTTCATTTTCCTGTTTGTGCTGGTTGGAGGCTACTCCGGGGCGGCCGAAAAGGCCGCTGCTATTGGTGAGCCTGAGCTGATGAATCTTTTCAGTATGCCCCTTGAAGAACTGCTTATATTTATGCTAACCCTGGGTGGCTACCAGGTAATCAGGCAGGATTCCTGGCAGAGAATATGGGC